>JABDPH010000115.1 GCA_013042925.1 Eudoraea sp. | reverse complement strand
GTTATTGATGGTTTCCAGGAAGATCAGATGCAGTCTGTTTTAGAAGAGCTATATAATCTCCAGGGTAAAAGTGAACGAATAAAAAACACACCTTTTCCAAGACAATATGGATATTTTTCAAGGCTTTTTACCTGGATATTTATTTTGATTTTACCTTATGGTCTGCTCGACGTTTTTGAAGATGAGACCTTAGTATCATTTGATTCTATGCAAGCCTGGTACGTATTTTTAATGATTCCCTTTTCAGTTCTGATTTCATGGGTATTTATTACCATGGAAAAAGTTGGGGATAATAGTGAAGATCCCTTTGAAGGCCGATCGTCTGATGTGCCAATGACCGCCTTATGCCGAACTATTGAAATTGATTTACGGGATATGCTGGATGAAGATAACTTGCCGGAAGCGGTTAAAGCCAAAGACCATATTCTCTATTAATGCCTCTGGTTGAATCTCAATATAATCCTCCCCTTCCATTTAAAAATGGTCATATCTCTACTATTTACTCCGGCTTGATTAGAAAGGTTAATAACCTTAGCCAGCAAAGGGAACGTCTGGAACTTGGGGATGGCGATTTTATTGATCTGGACTGGAGCTTTTCTCAAACCCCTAGTAATGCCGTTGTTATTCTCCTGCATGGTCTTGAAGGACATGGACAACGTCCGTACATAACAGGAAGTGCCAGGCATTTTAATTCCAACGGACTTGATAGTTGTGCTGTAAATTTCAGAGGCTGTAGCGGAGAAACCAATCGATTATTCAGGTCTTATCATTCAGGAGCTACAGAAGATCTCAAAGCGGTAATACAACACATCCTTTCTACCAGGAAATACAGCAGCATTTATATAAAAGGGTTTAGCCTAGGGGGTAATCTCGCACTAAAGTATCTGGGAGAAGGTGATGTTGCAAATGAAATAAAAGGAGCTGTAACTGTTTCCGTGCCTTGCAGTTTACACGATTCTCTTATACAATTGCTTAAATTTAAAAATACGCTTTATGCCAAGAGGTTTAAAAAACATCTGATTGAGAAGCTTTACATAAAACAAAAGAAATTCCCGGAATTAATATCAGTCAAAGAAATAGAAACTATAAAGACCCTCAAAGATTTTGATGATGTTTATACAAGCAGAGCTCATGGGTTTAAAGATGCTTTGGATTATTACACGCAGTGTAGCAGCCTTCAGTTTTTACCTCTGATAGAGATTCCTGCATTGATTATTAATGCTCGGGACGACTCGTTTTTAGGCCGCGATTGCTATCCTGTTAAAGAAGCAGAGAATAACCCCAGGCTTTTTCTTGATATACCTAAATATGGAGGACACGTGGGATTCTTTGATTCACAAAACATATCTTATTCAGAAAAAATTGGTTTAAAATTTATTAAGGAACTTTTTTGATCCATGCTATTTCTTATATTAGTACTTCTAATATAAACGACATGCGAAAAATATTTGCCATAATTGGAATTTGTGCCCTGGCTGCAAGCTGTGGAGAAAAAAAAGAAGAGAAAAAAGAAGGTGGTTTTGAAATGAACCGCGCCAAGAAGGAGGTGAAAGTAGAAACTAAATCTGAAACTGTCCCGATTGATTTAAATAACAAAGGGATAGGGCCAATTACCTCGGTTGAATTTGCAAAAGAAATTGATACTGAATTGGCCGCCGTGGGTGAAGCTAAATACAGCGCTATTTGTACTGCATGTCATATGCCAAACCAACGTATGATAGGACCTGCTTTAGCAGGTGTTTATGATCGCAGAAGCCCGGAATGGGTAATGAATATGATCCTTAACCCGGATGGTATGCTTAAGGAAGATCCTATTGCGCAGGCTTTATTGAAAGAGTATAATAATGCAATTATGCTCAATCAGAATTTAAGTGAAGAAGAGGCTCGGGCGGTTGCCGAGTACTTGCGTACCTTATAAAGTTTAGATTTACTTATTTAAGTGTTGTTCTCTGGAATTAATATGAAGGGTTCAGCACTTTTATTTTTGAAGAATTATATCAACATAGATGGTTATACGTACATATTTGTATTAGTCCCTCACAGGGCAAACCACTTCACTCATTTTATCTTTTTAGCGAATAAAGAAATTCTTAGTTTCGTACAAGCAAATTAGCGATATGAAAAAAAATGTTTTAAGATCATTAGTAATATTTCTAATGATAACAGGCTTCAAGAATTACGGACAAAATAAAAACTTTATTGATCAACCGTATTTAGAAACCACGGCACGAGTAGATACCTTAGTTATACCAGACCGTATTTATCTATCAATACGAATTACAGAAGCAGACACCAAAGGAAAAACTTCGGTAGAAAAACTGGAAAATAAAATGGCCGACAAACTGAAATCACTGGGTATTGATACCGAGAAACAACTTACGCTTTCAGATCTGGCAAGTAATTTTAAAAAGTATTTCCTGAGAAAAACAGATGTACAAAAAGATAAGGAATATTCATTATTGGTCTATGACGCGGTAATGGCAGGAAAGGTTATCCTGGGTCTTGAATCAATTGGAATCTCAAATGTGAACCTTACCAAAACAGAATATTCCAAACTGGAAAATCTCAAAATTATTCTTAGACAAGATGCTGTGAAAGCTGCAAAAAGACAAGCAGAGGCTATGGTTCTTCCTTTAGGTCAAAAATTAGGATCTGCCCTTTATATATCTGACTTAAACACCGGGATACAAAACATATATCAGGGAAGGATGGCTGAAGTACAAATGTTTAAAGAAGGAGATACAGATCAGCCTATTGAAATTGAATTTGAAAAGATAAAAGTAGAAAGTACTGTGAATGTTAAATTTTCAATCCAGTAACTATCAGACCTTATCCACAACTAGTTTGTAGGTAGGATCCTCTAGGACATTGACATCAATTATGGCATCGGCATTTGACAATAGGCGTCTGCAATCCTCACTCAAATGCCTCAAATGAACTTTCTTACCTACTTTGTGATAGCGTTCGGTTATTTTATTTAAAGCTTCTATGGCAGACATGTCTACTACCCTGCTTTCTCTAAAGTCAATGATCACCTCATCCGGATCTTCCAGTACTTCAAACTTCTCATTAAACAAAGTGACAGATCCAAAAAACAGTGGTCCATAGATCTCATAATGTTTTATTCCACGATCATCTATATACTTTCTTGCACGAATTCTTTTGGCATTATCCCAGGCAAAGACAAGGGCCGAGATAATTACCCCAACCAAGACAGCCAGTGCAAGGTTATGAAGAAAAACCGTAACCAGGGTTACCAGTATCATTACAAGCACATCAGATTTTGGCATTCTTCGAAAAGTCCTGAGACTAGCCCATTCAAATGTTCCAAGTGCAACCATAATCATTAAACCTGTAAGTGCAGCCATAGGTACTTTTTCAATCAGGTCGGCACCAAACATAATAAAGACGAGGAGCATTATCGCAGCAACAATACCAGATAATCTGGCCCTTGCGCCATTTGAGGTATTTATTAAACTCT
>JABDPH010000113.1 GCA_013042925.1 Eudoraea sp. | reverse complement strand
TGTTCAATTAATTTCTGTGCATTTTCTCGTCCTTCCGGGAAAGGAATATAAAAACCTTTGTGCGCTTCCCAGGAAAAAGCGATTCCCACGAGTTCGGCTACAAGAGAATTTAAAGAAGTTGTTTCTGTATCAAAACATACCTTAGTTTGCTTCATTAGATTTTGAAGGAATAATTTCATGCCCATTCCCGGAGAGACACTCTGATAAACATGGGCTACGTCATCTATGGTTTTTCTGCTGGAAAATTCTTTTAAAGTCGCCGGAGATTCTCCATCACTTCCAAACAGTGAAAACTGGCCGCTTCCTGCAGCCTGCATCTCTTTTTTAGGTTTTGGCTCCTCGCTGTTGGCTTTGGCGACTGCAACATCAGATTCTTCCGAGAAAATTCTTAAGAATTGTTCTTTAAGCCTTCTAAATTCTAATTCCTCAAATATTTTCTGTACTTCTTTACTATCTGGTTCAGACAGCTCATAATCCTTTGCATCAAAAGTAACGTCGCAGGTAACACAAATTGTCGCTAATTTTCTGGACAGTCGGCCCAGCTCGGCATTTTCTTCTACCTTCTCTTTCATTTTTCCCTTTAGCTTATCCGTGTTTGCAAGCAAACCCTCCAGGGTGCCAAATTCTGCGATAAATTTTTTGGCAGTTTTATCTCCGACACCTGGAAGTCCGGGAATATTATCACTGGCATCACCCATCATTCCCAAATAGTCAATCACTTGTTCGGGGCGTTCAACTCCAAATCGAGTTTGTATTTCAGGGATCCCCCAAATTTCAACGCCATTACCCATTCGAGAAGGGCGGTACATAAAAATATTTTCTGATACCAATTGTCCAAAATCCTTGTCGGGTGTAACCATGTATACTTTGTATCCTTCTTTCTCTGCCTGTTTGGCTAATGTGCCAATAATGTCATCGGCTTCCAAACCAGATACCTCTATACAAGGAATATGCATGGCTTTAAGAATGTCCTGTATTATTGGTATTGCCACCCGTATGGCATCTGGAGTCTCAAGTCTGTTTGCCTTGTATTCTGCAAATAATTCTGTACGCTCCGCACTGCCATCCTTATCAAAACAAACGGCCAGGTGATCTGGCTTTTCCCGTTTTATAACGTCAAACAAGGAATTTACAAACCCCATGATTGCCGAGGTATCCATTCCTTTAGAATTTATCCTGGGATTTTTAATCAGGGCATAATATCCCCTAAATATCAGAGCATATGCATCCAATAAAAAAAGTCTTTTCTGGTCTGCCATTTTTAGAGTTCTTGTAGAATTTCAAATCTACAAAGTTTAAGTGCTTTAGTAAAGTATTTAAGTGCTTATATAACTTCTTGCTGCATTATTGCTATGTCCTTTTTCGGAATAGACCCTGTAAGTGAAACCAGGCTGAATACAATACCCTCCGGTTTCTCCATTTTTATTAATGGCAATAAAGCCAATTTGGAAATCCAGTTTCTCCTTGTTTTTCTCAATGATTCGTTTCACGCCTTCCTCACATGCCTGCTGTGGGGTTTTGCCTTGTCTCATTAATTCAACAATAAGAAAACTCCCTACTGTGCGGACTACTTCTTCCCCAACTCCGGTGGCTGTAGCCCCTCCAACTTCATTGTCAATAAACAATCCGGCTCCGATTATCGGTGAATCGCCTATTCGTCCTGCCATTTTATAGGCCATTCCACTGGTAGTACAAGCGCCTGCAATATCTCCTTTATTGTCAATTGCAAGCATCCCAATGGTATCATGATTTTCTATGTTTATTATAGGTTGGTATTTTGAAGTTTTTTTCCATTCTTGCCATTCTTCCCTGGACTTCTCTGTAAGTAAGTTTTCTTTTTTAAAACCCTTTTCATAAGCAAACATTTCTGCTCCCTTTCCCGCGAGCATTACATGAGGGGTATCTTCCATAACTTTTCTGGCAACGGAAACCGGATGGACTATATTTTGAAGGTACACAACGGCCCCGCAATTGCTGTCTTTGTCCATTATACAGGCATCCAGAGTAACATTGCCTTCCCTGTCGGGCCTGCCCCCTATACCTACAGATTGATTCTTAATATCTGCTTCTTCAATCATTACTCCCTGTTCTACCGCATCTAAAGCGCTGCCGGCATTACGAAGAATTTGCCATGCTTTATTCGTTGCATTGGGTACATCCCATGTTGCTATTACAATAGGTTTTACCTTTTCGTTGATTGATTCTTGTTTCTTTTCTATTTCACAGGCCGATAGAATTGAAGCAGAAAAGATACCGGCAGTACTTAAGGAAGAATTTTTTAAAAATTTTCTACGTTTCATGTGGCAGGGTTGCTTATTTTTATCTGTCTAAATATATGAAATGATCGTAGAAGTGTGTGCTAATTCTTATCAATCTGCTTTAAACGCGGAGGAAGCTGGTGCCGATAGGATAGAGCTCTGTTCCGAATTGGCCGTCGGAGGTATAACCCCGTCTTACGGTTTAATAAAGAAGGTGTCGGAAAATCTTGCTATTCCAATTCATGTTTTAATCAGACCGCGCAGTGG
>JABDPH010000112.1 GCA_013042925.1 Eudoraea sp. | reverse complement strand
GGATAAAAAAATACAACTAACTTTTTACCGGAATAATCGCTTAATTTTACCAAATTGCCATCCTGATCAACAGAGGAAAAATCAGGAACTTTTTCACCTTCTTTAAGTGTGTTCATAGTTTATTTTAAATTAATTTTGTGTTTATTTTTTTCATTGTAAAATTAAACAAAAATGACCAAATCAGAAAGAGTATCCTTTGCAATAAAAAAACTTCAGGAATTGTACCCTTCTATACCTGTACCGTTAGAGCACCAAGATCCATATACATTGCTAATCGCCGTGCTATTATCGGCTCAAAGTACAGATGTGCGTGTAAACCAGATTACGCCTTTATTATTTGCAAAAGCCGACAATCCCTTTGATATGATAAAAATGTCTGTTGAGGAAATAAGAGAAATTATTAAGCCTGTTGGACTTTCACCAATGAAATCGAAGGGAATTTATGGATTATCCAAAATTTTGATCGAGAAATATGAAGGGCATGTTCCATCAGAAATAAACCTATTGGAAGAATTACCAAGTGTTGGTCATAAAACGGCTAGTGTAGTTATATCACAGGCCTTTGGTATTCCTGCTTTTCCTGTTGATACCCATATTCACCGTCTCATGTATCGCTGGGGTTTTTCCAGTGGTAAAAACGTAGTTCAAACAGAACGGGATGCAAAAAGGTTATTTCCCAAAGAATTATGGAATGATCTGCATCTCCAAATTATTTGGTATGGACGTCAATATTCACCGGCCAGAGGCTGGGATATAGATAAAGATGTGATAACTAAAACGATCGGTAGAAAAAAAGTGTTAGAAGAGTATTATAAAATGAAAAAGGCCCGCTAATTGCGGGCCATTTTGTTTTAATTCAAAGTTGTTTCAAACTTGAATTTCTTGTACTTCGTTATTCTGAAGGACCTGGAATAATCCAGTAAAAACCGGATCGTCTCAGGACTGGCTTTAGCCAGTTTACAAGTGTTTTTTTCTTCAGAGTAAATTTTTTCCATATTATTATAGTATTGTTATATTTCTATAACGCAACTAAAATGGAAATATTGCTTATGTGTATTCCTTGTTCTTAATTTGTTAAAACAATATTGTGTCTTTCTATTATCTTTCTCAGGTTTATTAATGCATATCGCATTCTTCCCAGGGCTGTATTTATACTAACTCCGGTATTTTCGGAAATCTCCTTAAAGCTCATGTCCTTGTAGATTCGCATAAGTAAAACCTCTTTTTGGTCATCGGGTAATTCTTCAATCAAAGAACCCAGGTCACTATCGATCTGATCTTTAATAATCTGCTTTTCAGCATTTAGTTTATCATCCCCAATTACAGAGAAAATATTGAAATCATCACTACCTTCAAACTTTGGCATACGCTTGTTCTTTCTAAAGTGATCAATAATTAAGTTATGTGCAATTCTCATTACCCAGGGCAAGAATTTACCCTCTTCACTATAAGACCCTTTTTTTAAAGTTTTAATTACTTTAATAAAGGTGTCCTGAAAAATATCCTCAGTAATATCCCTATCCAAAACCTTTGAATAGATAAAACTACTTATACGTTGGTTATGCCTGTTTATAAGAACTTCAAGGGCTTTTTCGTCTCCGCTGATATAGTCTCTTACTAATTCTGAATCATCAATTTCAAATTCCATAGTTGGTAATATTTTTTGGTTAATATATAAGGAGGTTTTTTAGCTCTGCCTTGGGTTATTAGTTTAATTCCTTTATAACTATGATTTCATAATTACAATTTAAAAGTATAGAAATAGCGAGGCCTGAGAAAAACTATGTTGTCAAACCCCTGATTTTTGATGTCAAATAGCGATTTGGTAATTTTAAGCACAATAAATCCGGAATAATCTAGTTACCAACCGATTTTTTGGATGGCTTAAATTATTCCCGATTTATTTACTATTATTTAAATATTATGATGAAGTAACTTATAGAAAGTAAAAATCCCCTTGATAAATTATCAAAGGGATATGTGTATATTCCAGAAATAAAGGATGTTCTCAATTCAAATTGTTCTCAAACTTTAATCCTTTGTGATTTATGATATTTAATGACTTGGAAAACTGTAGCAAAAACTGAACACTTTCGGATTTTGTCTTTACAAGCCTGCATTTGTTTTGATATTCGGGGTATATCTGTTCCATAGTTTAAATTGTTATGCCTAAATAACGTAACTATTATGGAACCAATTGGATTAGTCGTTATAGAACCTATTAATTCGTTAAAACAATATTGTTCTTTTCTATTATCTTTCTCAAGTTAATCAAAGCATACCGCATTCTCCCTAAAGCAGTATTAATACTTACCCCTGTATTTTCAGATATTTCTTTAAAACTCATATCCCTGTACATGCGCATTATCAACACCTCTTTTTGATCATCAGGAAGTTCTTCTATCAATAATCCCAGATCATTTTCTATTTGATCTTTAATTAACTGTCTTTCGGCATCGAGTTTATTATCACCCAAAACGGAAAAAATATTAAAATCCTCACTACCCTGAAATTTAGGCATTCGCTTATTTCTTCTAAAATGGTCAATGATCAGATTGTGAGCTATTCGCATTACCCATGGCAAGAATTTGCCCTCTTCATTATAGGCGCCTCTTTTTAAGGTTTTAATTACCTTAATAAAAGTATCCTGAAAGATATCTTCAGTAATAGCCTTATCCAAGACCTTTGAATAAATAAAACTGGTAATACGCTGATTGTGCTTGTTAATTAGAATTTCGAGGGCTTTTTCATCCCCGCTAATGTAATTCTGAACTAATATTGGATCTTCTGCCGGTAGTTGCATACTAATTACTTTTTTGGTTAAACTTAGGGGCCTTTCTTTTGGGAAAGGACTTTCGTTATTCAGGTTAATTCTCAAAAAAGTAATTTTCGCGTATAGGCAGAAATTTTAGTAATTATAATCCAAATATAAAAAAAATATACTTCCTCAAATAATTAATGTTGTGATTTTGCACAATTTAGATGTAAAACCACACCTATTGGTGTTTGAATTCAACATATCGTATCTTTGCCAACCTAATGTTAGAAATGTCAGCAATAACCCAGGTTAATCCCAAGAAAAATATAATAATAAAAGGGGCTAAACTACACAACCTTAAGGATATAGATGTAGTAATACCCCGAAATAAATTAGTGGTTATTACCGGACTTTCCGGTTCAGGAAAGTCCAGTTTGGCCTTCGACACGCTCTATGCAGAGGGTCAAAGACGTTATGTAGAAAGCCTTTCCTCCTATGCCAGGCAATTTCTTGGTAAATTAGACAAACCCAAAGTAGACTATATTAAAGGTATCGCTCCTGCGATAGCGATTGAACAAAAGGTTAATTCTACTAATCCAAGGTCCACCGTTGGAACTACAACTGAAATATATGACTATTTAAAACTCCTCTATGCCAGAATTGGCAAAACGTATTCACCTATTACAGGCAGGGAAGTTAAGAAGCATAATGTAACAGATGTTATAAATCATGTAAAATCATTCGAAGAAGGCACTAAACTCTTGCTATTGGCTCCAATTGTAATCTCCAAAGACAGAGATCCTGCGAAATCACTGCAATTGCTCTCCAAACAAGGATATGCAAGGATAAAGCACAAAGGCAAAGTCTGCAGGATTGATGAATCGCTGGAAGATATTGGTTATAATTTCGACTTGGTTGTAGATCGAATAATTAAGAAAGATGATGAGGATTTTCTTAATCGATTGGCCAATGCAGTGGATACTGCTTTTTTTGAAGGTAAAGGATACTGTTTTATTGAAGAAATATCAAATGGATCTGTAACCCAATTTAGCAATAAGTTTGAATTGGATGGAATGGCATTTATGGAACCCAACGTCCATCTCTTCAGCTTTAATAACCCTTACGGGGCGTGTCCACAGTGTGAAGGTTATGGTGACGTAATTGGTATAGACGAAGATCTTGTAATTCCTAATTCTGGTTTGTCCGTATTTGAAAATGCCATATTTCCGTGGCGTGGTGAGAGTATGAGCTGGTATAGAGATCAATTGATAAATTCTTCATACAAGTTTAATTTTCCCATCCATAAACCATGGTATCAACTCAGTGAGGAACAAAAATTATTGGTCTGGCGGGGAAATGATCATTTTATAGGAATTGATAAATTTTTCAGGCAATTAGAGGAAAAAAGCTATAAGATTCAAAATAGGGTAATGCTTTCCAGATATAGAGGCAAAACCAGATGCAACACCTGCATGGGTAAACGCCTTAGAATGGAAACCAA
>JABDPH010000109.1 GCA_013042925.1 Eudoraea sp. | reverse complement strand
AAGGATTACACATCGAGTTATAAGGAAGCCATTGAAATGGCTTTTAAATCAATTAGTTCGCTTAACTACAAGTATAATCCTGTTGAGACCAAAAGTGTATCTACCAAAGCAGTCGCAATGGATGCAGAGGGAAAAGGAGAGTCATCAATTAATAAGGGCAGGCAAACAACCACCGCTGTTGAGGAGAATTTATCACAATCCGTAATCGCCCCGAATCCAAAAACGGCCGCCATCGAAAATACAGCCGCCGTTGCTGCAAGCACGAGCACTTTTCCCAAGACTTCAGATTCATATGTATTGTATGCCCAGGAAATTCCAAATGGATATCAGCTAGTAGACAGTACTCCAAAAATTCGTTTGAAAATATATCAGACTTCTATACCGGAGGTTTATATAGCAGTCAATGAAAAAGGAAGCGGCGTAGTTTATAAACGCACAAACCAATGGTATTTTGAATATTATGTTTCCGGCCAAGTACAAATAGAAGAAATAACCATAAAATTCTAGTATTTATCCTTCCATCGTTTTTTAAGAAATTCTTTGAGTACCATCTCTCTTTTATTATTTCCGGGGATATAAAAGGAGGTCCCTTTTATTTGATCTGGTAAGAATTCCAGTTCAGTAAAATTATCCTCATAGTCATGGGCATATTTATAATTTTCGCCATAACCTAATTCTTTCATTAGCTTGGTGGGGGCATTCCTTAAAGGCAATGGAACAGAAAGGTCTCCGGTATCTTTTACATACTCCTGTGCTTTTTTTATAGCCATATAACTGGTATTACTTTTTGGTGAAGTTGCCAGATAAATTGTGCATTGGCTAAGCAGTATCCGGGCTTCAGGATAGCCAATTGTGCTAACCGCCTGAAAAGTAGAATTGGCGATAACCAATGCAGTAGGGTTAGCCATACCAATGTCTTCAGACGCCGATATTAACAATCGTCGCGCTATAAATTTTACATCTTCTCCACCCTCAATCATTCTCGCAAGCCAATAAACTGCACCATTGGGATCACTACCACGGATAGATTTTATAAAGGCCGAAACAATATCGTAGTGTTGTTCCCCTGTCTTATCATATAATACGGTGTTTTTCTGGACTTTTTGCATCACCAGTTTATCTGTGATGATAATATCCTTTTTATCTTCAGAGGAGACCACTAATTCAAATATATTCAGCAATTTTCTGCCATCTCCTCCCGAAAGTCGTAAAAGCGCTTCTGTTTCTTTGAGCTTTATATTTTTTGACTTTAACATTATATCTTCAGCCATTGCTCTTTGCAGTAATGCTTCTAAGTCCTCTTTTCCAAAAGATTTGAGGATATAAACCTGGCAACGCGACAAAAGTGCCGGGATAACTTCGAAACTCGGATTTTCTGTAGTTGCCCCAATGAGTGTTACCCAGCCTTTTTCAACGGCTCCCAGTAAAGAATCCTGCTGCGATTTGCTAAATCGATGTATCTCATCAATAAATAGAATAGGATTTTTAGAGGTAAATAAACCACCACTTTGTTTGGCTTTTTCTATTACTTCTCTTATGTCCTTAACGCCGCTGTTTATTGCACTTAATGTATAAAAGGGGCGTTCACTTTCATTTGCAATAATATGTGCCAGGGTAGTTTTTCCGGTACCCGGTGGCCCCCAAAGAATGAGTGACGGAATACTGCCTTTTTTTATCTGGGTCGTTAAAGAACCATCTGCACCAACTAAATGATGTTGACTAATGTAATCTTCAAGTGTTTTTGGGCGTACCCGCTCTGCAAGTGGCTCATTCATATGATAAATGTAATAAATACGTTTATACCTAATACGATTACTTAATTTATTCTATGGTCTCTAAATTTATAATTGAAAACAATGCCCTGACAATTTATCATGTTTTGTAATTGTGGCCAATAAATTGAGGTAATATAATGTAACTTAATCTTATGTCTGAGGATAGCTATTTTAAATTTTCGAATAGAGTACTGCTAGTTCCAATGATAGCGGTGCTATTGATTTGGACTATATTTTGGGTGGAGATTCGATTTCAGATCAATTTAAATCAATTCGGCATATATCCCAGAACTTTAAAGGGATTAAGAGGAGTGCTTTTTAGTCCGTTTCTGCACGGTTCAATTGAACATCTTTACAATAACACCATACCCATTGCCATTCTCACCGCTTCTTTAGTCTATTTTTATAGGAGTGTTTCCTTTAAAGTCCTTTTATGGGGCATACTATTTTCCGGACTGTTGACCTGGATTATTGGAAGACCTTCTTATCATATTGGTGCTAGTGGTTTAATCTATGTATTAGCCAGCTTTATTTTTTTTAAAGGGATCTTCACCAAATATTACCGGCTTGTGGCCCTTTCATTAATGGTTGTATTTATTTATGGAGGGTTGTTATGGTTTATATTTCCTTTGAAGGACGATATTTCCTGGGAAGGCCATTTGGGGGGATTTATTACCGGATTGCTCCTTGCCGTATTTGTAAAGGCAAAAATACCTTCTGTGAAAAAATATGCCTGGGAATTAGAAAATTACAATGAAGAGGAGGATGAATTTTTAAAACACTTTGATGAACATGGTAATTTCATTGAAAGTAAAAACGAAGATATAGAACCACAGGAAAGGACATTTAAAATAACCTATCATTTCAGGAAAGATAAAACCAAAGACCAAGGCAATTGAATTAAGTTGTTCTCTGTCTTACGACTTCATATAAAAATACAGCGCAGGCTACTGACACGTTAAGGGAGGCTATTTCACCTAAAAGAGGCAATTTTGCCTTATGGTCTACTGTTTTGAGGATTGACGGGGATATTCCGGTATCCTCAGAGCCCATAATAATGGCGCAGGGCACCTTAAAATTTATATCGTAAATACTGCGTTCCGTTTTTTCTGTAGCGGCAATTACTTGTATTCCTGACGACTGTAAATAGAAAACGGCGTCTTTCAGATGATCTATTTTAGCTATTGGTACCTTAAAAGCAGCTCCGGCCGAAGTTTTTATGGTATCTTCCGTTACGGGAGCGGCACCTTTTTTTTGAATGACAATACCATCCACACCAGTACGTTCGGCAGTTCGTATTATAGCCCCAAAGTTCCTTACATCAGAGAGTTGGTCTAAAAGGAGAAATAAAGGTGCTTCCTTCTTTTCCATTACCTCTTCAACTAATGTTTCAAAGTTGTAAAACTCAATGGGTGAGATGTTAGCAATTACTCCCTGGTGGTTATTTCTGGTAAGCCTGTTGAGTTTTTCTATAGGAACATAGGAGAAGCTTATCCCATTTTCACGGATCAGGGATTCTAATTCTTTATAAAGACTGCCGCCAAGACCTTTTTGAATAAATATTTTATCAATGGTGCTTTTAGAATTAATAGCTTCAATAACAGCTCTTATACCGTAAATCCGGGAGGTTTTTTGCATGCCTTAAAGATAGATAAATACTAGCCATTTACGAGGACTGTTTTGACTTATTCAAGGGCTATTTATCTACAATATTTCCCGGATATAGATGGCTCTGAAATGAAATAGTTTAGAAGTTTTAATACTTAATACCCAAGTGCTTCGATTTCCGTGACTTCTTAATTAACAAAGCAAAAAAAGCTAAAAGTCAATTATGTAAATAATTGACTTTTAGCTAATAAAAGATATAAATCTGGAAGTGTCTTGATAATCAGACACTTCCATATTAAGTTATTGAATTAGTTAACACATTTCCCGGGAGCCGGCCCATAATCACCATAAAGCGCTCCGTCAGGAGAGTAAAGCTGGAAAGTGTGTTCACTTTCAAAATTCCCAGCAGTATAGAAGATTTCTAATACAACACCATCCGGCACATCAACATCATAAGATGCTGCATCTCCTTGATCTGCAGAAATGGTATACTGGGTTGTTGAACCGTCTATACTGAAAGTTAAGAAAGCACCATCCCAACCATCTCCAAATGTATCCTGTAAATCAGCAACCCAGGTCCCTGCTGTATCAACATCCGTAATAGGAGCACAATCAACTAACACACTAAAAGCAAAGGCATTACGCTGTGCTGCTTGCCCGGTAATATCTCCAGTATAATTATCAATTGTCCAAAATCTCCCGTCCTTCCCAACACAGTGCCTATGAATTGGAAAATATCTCCGCCACCTATATCACCGATAGTAGTCCCTACTAAAGTAGCTAATTCCGCATAAGTGTATGAGATACTTGTTGGAAATTCGGTAATAGTATTCAATGGTATAGTATCATAATCACCACTACCACTTATCAAAGTAAAGCTTAGATCATACTGGGCAACATTGTCAACTGGTACATCTATGGTTGCTTCAAAAGTAGCATCCGCAATATCTTCAACCAGATAAAGAGATTGATTAATAACCGCACGGACATAAGCCGCCTTGTTGGCGTCATCCAAATGAACACTTAGTGGAAACTTGTCTTTATCTTCGCAGGATGCCATAGTTAAGGCAACGGCAAGAATCCCTAAAATGATTTTATTTATATTTTTCATATTTTTCATTTTTTCTAGATATTTTAATTTACAAAACCTGGAGGATTAGTATCCCAGAATACCGGAGTATCCGGATTTGCCTTCTGAGTAATATTGGTATTATTATCTGAGGCTGTTTGTGGATACCACATAGATCTCAGAAAGGTACCAGGATTCTCAACAACAAAAGCAGGGCTTAAATTATCTGGCTGTCCTGTTCTTCTATACGTGTTATACGCAGTCATACCGTCACACCAGGAAGCAATAAAAACTTGCTCCGCAATGATTCTCAGTTTTCCAGTATTGTCAGCTGCATCATAAGCGGCTAATATCCTGGCAATATGGGCATCAATAAGTGCAGGAGTAGCTTCAAAACCAGTTCCGGTTGCCACTGGAGCTCCAAAAGCTGCGACTTTGTTCATAGATTCTCTAACGCCTGTTTCTAAATAAGTTCTGGCGTCTCCGGCCGTTCCCAGTTCAAGAGCAGATTCTGCTAACATTAAATGGGTATTGGCAGCTATAAGCATAGGAGAAATACCTGCTCCGGCTAAACCTTCGCTAACCGCAGTAGAACCAGAAACATTTCTGAAATCCTCTGCATCAAATGGACCTCCTATAGGATATGTACCATGCAGTGTTCTAAAAGCGTCATCTGGTGGAATACCATCATCATCCATGTGGTTTCTTCCCCAAAGACCACCATATCCATTGGTTGCCGGTACTAGGCAATAGTAATCAAAACCCGCCCACCAACTAGGTACTAATGGTTCACCTACGCATTCTTTGGTAATATTATCAGCCCCATCATAATTACTTTGTTGTCTGTACATATAATAGCGAATTCGAGGATCAATCGCCGTATACTGATTTGCCATTAAATTCATGAAGTAATTACAGGTGTAAAAGTCAGAACTAGGGCCTGCACCATCGAAATTGGAATCAAAATAAGGATGCCTGCTATCCGGTGCTGCGTTACTTGTACCCCACTGGAATTGAAGATCATCTGCAGAGGATGCGATAAACTGACCACCACCAACAATACTATTGATAGTTGCAGCAGACGCAGCTGGATTTGCCAACCTACTTTGAACAGCCAAACGCAATCTCATAGTGTTAGCCGCTTTAATCCATTTACCTTCATCTCCTCCGTAATACAAATCATTGGATGGAAGGGTCAATTCGGATTTTTGAAGATTAGCAATAGCATCTTGTAAAAGAGCGTCTAAATCTGCATAAATATCAGCACCTGAGTCTATAGCCGGATTAAAAATTCCCTCTACACCTCTAGCCGCTTCAGAGTAAGGAACATCTCCAAACAAATCTACCATGTTCATCATAGCATATGCTTCGATTATCTGTCCGATTGCTACATGTGTATACAATTCTCCTTCTTCTGCTAAAGGAGTCATGGTTCTGATATCGACCAGTAATTCAGAATACATATCATCCCAAATTTGATCAAAATCTCCCGGATCATAAAAATCCCGGTAAGTTGGACCAAAACCGTGTTGTATTCTTACAGGCTCCATTCCAAACTGTGCCCATCCATTTTCACCACGTCCTTCAGTTCCTGAATGTAAATTGGCAATTCTTATTTGAATTGCATTCAGGAAAAAATCAATATCCGATTGCTC
>JABDPH010000107.1 GCA_013042925.1 Eudoraea sp. | reverse complement strand
GGTGCCGTTTACATAATTTAATGATTTCAATAAATCAGATTTAGTCACAAAATGTTGTATTTTAGTCCTTCAAAAGTACCCCCAAATGAAAGTAATGAAAAAAATAGCAAAATTGCTATTACTTCTTTTTATTGCCATCCAATTTTTCAGACCGGAAAAAAATACCAATCAGGGTAATCATTTAGCGTCTTTCATAACTGAAACTAATCCACCTGAAAATGTAAAAACCATTTTGACGAACAGCTGTTATGACTGTCACAGTAACAACACCGAATATCCCTGGTATAATAATATTGCACCGGTTTCATGGTGGTTATCAAATCATATCAAAGATGCCAAGGCCGATCTGAATTTATCTGATTGGGATAGTTATGGCAAAAGGCAAAAGGAACACAAATTAGAAGAAGTAATAGAGGCAGTTGATGCAGGAGAAATGCCACTCAGGCAATATATTTGGTTTCATCCGGATGCCAAACTTTCCAGGGAGCAAAGTGAAGCTATATTGGAGTGGGCAAGACGCACTAAAGTTCTTTACGGACTAGGTCCGCAACCAAGGTAGGAACTCCTTTAGCCGCTGTGGAACTAATAATTGTAAGATTTTCAAAATCTGAAGCATTTATGCTTGGTTTTGGGTCAATAAAATAAATAGGTATTTGAGGCCTTGCATAATTCAACAATCCTGCTGCAGGATATACCTGCATAGATGTCCCAATAATAATTAGAATATCTGCAATTGAAGTAATTTGTGCGGCCTCTTGTAACAATGGGACTTCTTCCCCAAACCAAACAATATGAGGGCGCAATTGAAATCCTTTTGAGCAAGTTTCACCTAGCTTCAGATCTTTCTTCCAATCCAATATCAATCTTTCATCACCAGTGCTTCGAACTTTCAACAATTCGCCATGAAGATGGAGGACATGAGAACTTCCGGCCCGTTCATGCAAATCATCTATATTCTGTGTTATAATAGTGACTTTGAAGTGATGTTCGAGTTCAGCAAGCATTTTATGCCCCGGATTAGGAGCTACTTCTAACAATTGCCTTCTCCTTTGATTGTAAAAATCCAAAACTAAGGAAGGGTTTCTCGCAAAACCATATGGAGAGGCAACTTCCATTACGTCATGACCCTCCCAAAGGCCGCCAGCATCGCGGAAAGTCTTAATTCCGCTATCTGCACTCATTCCGGCTCCTGTAAGTACAACAATTCTTTTTTGCATGATTTTAAGTCTATTATAAAGATACATTTTTATTAAATTAGAGTGATGATAGATCTTGATCTGCTTTCCTATTTGGAAACCTATATTACACCAGAACGGCTAAAACGATTCAGTGATGTTTTAAGTGAGCGCACAAATTATATTACGGTTGCCATTGAGGATGTTTTTCAGATGCATAATGCAAGCGCAGTAATTAGGAGTTGCGATGTTTTTGGTATTCAGGAAGCGCATATCATAGAAGACCGATTTGGACAACGTCTCGACAAAAATATAGCAATGGGAGCCCAACAATGGGTGGATATAGAAAGATATACTACTGCAAAATCCTGTATACGTAAATTAAGAAAAGATGGCTATAAGATTGTGGCTACCATTCCTAATAACGATGCTACCTCGCTGGAAGATTTTAAATTAGAAGATAAAGTTGCTTTGTTCTTTGGAACAGAAAAAGAAGGTCTGAGTCCTGAGGTTTTGGAGCAGGCTGATACTTATTTGAAAATACCTATGTGGGGATTTTCGGAGAGTCTCAACATCTCGGTTTCCGCGGCAATTATCTTATATAACTTAACACTTCAACTCAAAAATTCTAATTTACCATGGCATCTGAGCGAACGGGAAATTATGGAAAAACGCCTTGAATGGACTAAAAAGTCTATTAAAAGTATCGATAAGATTATTGAAAGATATAGGATAGAAAACTAAATTTCACTATATTTAGAAGTAACCAATTAACTCAAAAACAGATGGATACAGTTTTATATATTCTTGCTGGTATAGTTGTTCTTATTTTCATTTTAGCTATGATTGCGCCAAAAGGTTATGATGTAAACAGAAAAATAACGGTTCGGAAGTCTGTTCCGGAGGTATTCGAATATCTTAAGTATTTAAAAAATCAGGATAATTGGAGCCCGTGGGGTAAGAAAGACCCTAATATGAAGAAAGAATTTGTGGGTTCCGATGGTGAAATAGGTGCTACGAGCAAATGGGAAGGTAATAAGGATGTTGGTAGTGGCGAACAGGAAATAAAAAGAATCGTTGAAAATGAAGTCATTGAAAGTGAATTACGTTTTCTTAAACCCTGGAAGTCTCAGTCTGATGCCTATTTAAGGGTAAAAGAGGTCGGTGTAGGTGAGACAGAAATTACCTGGGGTTTCTCTGGTAAAAATAAGTTCCCAATGAGTATAATGATGCTATTTATGAATATGGATAAGGCTGTAGGCAAAGATTTTGAGGAAGGATTAGCAAGTTTAAAAGATATATTAGAACATTAAATTATTAGCATGGAACACAATATGGTGGGCTGGTTCGAAATACCTGTAGAAGATATGGAACGAGCCAGAAAGTTTTACGAGGAAGTCTTTGATATTTCAATTTCTGTTCATGATTTAGACGGACTCATTATGGGCTGGTTTCCGGCGGCTCAGGGTAAATCTGGTAGCCCGGGATCATTGGTTAAACATGAGATGTATACTCCAAGTGATACAGCCGGCCCGCTTCTTTATTTTTCCTGTAAAGACCTTGCAGTTGAATTGGCCAAAGTAACACCGGCCGGAGGTTCCATCATTCAGAAAAAAAAGGAAATAGGAGGGGGACATGGTTTTATGGCTCTGATAACGGATACTGAAGGAAACAGGATAGCCTTACATTCCTTAAACTGATCTATACATAAAAAATTGAGGCTTCTGCTCTGCAACCCATGCGTATCGGAATATATTTTGTTCCAATACCCTTAGAGACATACATTCTGATATCATTGAGTTTGTACCATCCCCTTAAGAATCTACCGCTACCTCCTGGTTTATAAAATGCTTTCCCAAGAAACGTTATTTGCCCTCCATGAGTATGCCCCGACAATATGAGTTTAATGTTTACTTTTTCAATTTCATTTAGCAGCGCTATTTCGTCACTGTATTCAGGACAATGATTGAGCACAATAGTTTCCTCCAAACTATCATATTCGGCTGATGCATTTGTGAAATTCGGATTGCCCCCAATAAAGTCGTGAATACCAATTATTACAAGGTCTCTATTAGCCTTTGAGAATTTTAGACTTTCATTTAAGAACTTCAATTAATCCGCTAATTCCAGGAGAGCTATATTACAATCATTTTCCAGGGTTACCTTTCCATTTTTCACTTCTACATGAGTCTCGGAATAGGTGTCATATAACTTGGTTCCATCTCCAAAGAACCCCTTAACCCATAACGATTTTTTACCTTTGGGCAAGTCCAGTCCTACCGCTACTTTATCC
>JABDPH010000106.1 GCA_013042925.1 Eudoraea sp. | reverse complement strand
TAAGAAGGATATATATCTAAGGTACTCCAGTTCATCTTTCTTTTGAGAATAAACAATAGAAAGTTTTCCTTTTTGGGTTAGTCTTTCATTTGTGCCTTTGATATATGACTTATCAATGCGCTTTTTTATTATTTCATAACGGGCGTTATAGGTGCCATCTACATCAAATTGTTTCTCATCCATTCTGAAGCGAATTGATAAGGAAGTACTATAAACTAAAATAAGGGAAGCTACATCGAGCTGAACATCCAGCTCCGGTTTTAAGTTGTAATACTTGTTTTCCATCTCACACATCACCTGCAACTGCCATAACCGGAGATTCTTCAAGTACAATGGATCAAATTCCTTGTCTTCAGAAATAGAACTCCCTATGTACATATTGTGCTCAATACCATCAGTCTTGTAACGCTCATAATAGTGAGGAAACATCTGTTGCGCTGCCTCCTGATGCTTGTCAATTACAGATGCCAGTTTTTTATTAATACGCATTACACTGTCATCATACTGTTTTCTATGATTGTAATATGAATGAGTTTCCCCATTAATGGTCTTTTCATATGCTTTGATCATTTCAGACAATTCCTTATTTCGTTTTTTAAGATGCTCAAATATGGGCAACACCTCTGCATTTACAAAATCAAATATGGTTTGTTCACTATTGGAAAATAAGGTCTCTTTTATGTCCTCTATAAAATTGTCAATTCTGTAAACCAATTCCTCATAAATAGGCAATTTTTCATTTTTCAATGCAACATTCAATACTTCTTTAATGTTCGATAATTGAATCATTAAATCTCCTTGAATAGCCTTATTTCTTGCCTGCGAAGACTGTTTAATATCTATTTGACCGTATAATGGATAAACATCCTTAAAAACTATTTCTTTAAATGAGGGTTGGCGACCTTCGAGTCCGTCGATGATAAATTGTTTGGCTTCCTCTTCAAATCTCCAGTGAACAGATGAATGTACCGAAGTACATTCATTTTGAATGATGGCATCTATTAAATTTTCCTCTTCAATTTTAGAGCGGACAACAGCGGCAACAATATAAGGCATTACATCATCAAGCTTTGTTGCGTTAACTCCGTTTAGCTGATTTTTTTTAGTGGACACCAGTTCCAGCACACCTAAAAGTTCTCCTTCATTGACTATAGGGGCAAAAATGGCGCTTTTTATTCCCTGTTCATACAATCCCTTGTATGGCTCAACTCCCTCAGATAATTTGTAATATTTATCTACATCAGATATTGCAAAATAGCCTTTCTCTTTCACTATCTTATCATAGGATCCTACGCATAGCAGATGACCACAAGCCTCATTATCTTTCTCCATAAGGAGAAAGCTTTCTATTCCATTGCCATATACCCGTTCTAGCTGATCATCTTTAGTGTTATAAGTGACAAAACCAATTTTTAAATCTTTGATCTTAAAGAAGGATCTGAAGGTCTCCTGCAGATCCGAAATAAAGGTTTCACTTCCCCTTTTATCACTCGAGATAAGGTTTGTTTTAATTTCAGAAATGGTATGTTCCGCGGTAACATCAAACATATTAGATATAACAAATCCTTTTGAAATAAAACTATTAGGAGGAATCATTTCCTTCCAGAGCTCAAGATCTTCCGGATTTTCTAAAAGCTTATCAATATCTGCCTGGGATAAATCTTTAGCCAGATCTGTAGGAATTAAATCCATAAAATCCGCATTATACAAAATACGATAATGATGTATAATACCGTTGGCATCTGGAATATCATAAAAGTAGGGTTTGCTAAAATCGAGGTTAAATCCGTAATGCCATTTAAGGATTATGGTAGATGCCATAATATAATCTATCCCTTCATCCTGGTCTCGAATAAAAGGCTTGAAATCCTTTCCGGCATTGTCTAGAATCTTTTGAAATCTTTTGGATTTATTAAATACGATATCAAAATAAGGCAAAGAAGCAGCCTTAATTTCATTCTCACTCAGAACTTCAGCAAATGAATCCTGCAAAATTACCCGAATAACGTCCTTATGTTTTTCAAGAAGCTCAATATCTGAAAAACCTTCCCTGAGTTCAGGATATGGTGCCTGAGTTTCCAATACATATTTAGCCCTGGATGACAAAAGAGGATCATCGTTTTTAGCCATTGTATCATACTGCTTTAATAGCTTATCAAAGCTAATTAGCATTTGCAGCGGCATATCTTTATTCATAGATTCCATACTTCTATTTGTCTACGGATTGACCACAAAATTACAAAACTATTCGATTTCTTTTTGTTTTGCGAATTTTTACGGTGTTCCGGGCATTTTTTGGATATTTATACAAAATTCATTTATGTCTTCAGATAAGAGACTTAATAACGCCTATAAAAGGGCCAAAACCATAGCATTTGATGACACCTCAAAGTTTATTCTTTTTAGTGATTGTCATAGGGGCGATAATAGCTTTGCTGATGAATTTGCCAATAACCGGAATATATATTTTCATGCGTTAAAACATTATTTTAACAACGGCTTCCAATACTGTGAACTGGGAGACGGCGATGAGCTCTGGGAGAACATGACTTTTGAACCCATTTTTGAAGCCCATAAGAATATTTATATGCTTATGAAACGTTTTCATGAGGAAAACAGGCTGCATATGATATTCGGGAACCACGATATGGTGTACAAAAACCCTGCATATGTTAAAAAACATCTTTATACTTACTTTGAGCCCAAAGATGAAAAGGAAGCAACTTTGTTGGATCAATTGCAATTTCACGAAGCAATAATCTTAAAGCACCGCGAGAATGGACAAGAGATATTTCTTACTCATGGACATCAGGCAGATTTCATGAATTATCACGGATGGAGATTTAATCGATTTTTGGTGCGAATTCTTTGGAAACCTCTTCAGGTATGGGGAATAGCAGATCCTACCAGTCCGGCCCGTAACCATCGTGAGTTAATTAAGGTAGAGCGAAGAATAAAGCGATGGATTTTAAAAAACAAGTTATTGGTAACCATAGCAGGACATACACACAGGCCAAGATTCCCTGAACCAGGTGATATCCCCTTCTTTAATGACGGAAGCTGTGTACACCCAAGAAGCATTACCGGGATTGAAATAGTTCAAGGTTCAATTTCTCTCATTAAGTGGCAGATTGCAACAAAGGAAGATGGTACTCTTCAGATTGTCAGGATTTTACTGGAAGGACCTCAGCAACTATCGGACTATGAACAAAAAGAGGATTGATTCTTTCCAATACCTGGGTATCAGTTGAATCAATCCTC
>JABDPH010000104.1 GCA_013042925.1 Eudoraea sp. | reverse complement strand
CAGGATTTTAAATTTCATTTAACGCATCCTCTTTTTCAAAAAATTGTGGCACTTAAAGAAAAGAATTTCACGGAATCTGAAATTTATGATTATGCACCATTAAACCATGAAGATGCTGTAGATAATTATGAGAAAGTATTGGATATTGTTGGTGAGATTTGTGCTAATACAATTGCCTTAAATGCAGAATCGGTAGATTTAGAAGGACCTCATATTGAAAATAATGAAGTGATTTATGCAAAAGGAACAACGGAAGATTACAAAGCACTTTATAATGCAGGATTGATCGGAATGGCTTTGCCCAGAAAATATGAGGGTTTAAACTTTCCAATGATACCCTATGTTATGGCAGCAGAAATGGTAGCTAGAGCAGATGCCGGATTTGCGAACATTTGGGGATTACAAGATTGCGCTGAAACTATTTATGAATTTGGTTCAGAAGAACAAAAAGATAAATATTTACCGCGATTTAATAAGGATGGAGCAACTGCAGCCATGGTCTTAACAGAACCAGATGCTGGATCAGATTTACAATCCGTAAAATTGAAGGCTACTTTCGATGAAAAGGATAATACTTGGAAGTTAAATGGCGTAAAACGGTTTATCACAAATGGCGATGCAGATATTGCTTTGGTTCTTGCCAGATCGGAAGCTAACACAACTGACGCACGTGGATTATCAATGTTTATTTACGATAGAAACGACCATGCAGTTCAGGTAAGGCACTTAGAGAAGAAATTAGGAATCAAGGGATCACCAACTTGTGAATTAGTATTTAAGGATGCACCAGTAGAATTGGTAGGAAAAGAACGTTTTGGGTTGATAAAATACGTAATGGCCCTCATGAATTCGGCGCGTTTGGGTGTAGGAGCACAATCTGTTGGTATAGCAGATGCTGCCTATCGCGAAGCTTTGAAATATGCAGAAGATAGAGCACAATTTGGGAAGCTAATTTTAAAGTTTCCGGCTGTATATGAAATGATTACAAATATGAAAGTTAAAATAGATGCCTTACGTTCATTATTGTATGAAACTACCTTATTTGTAGATATAACAAAGGCTTATGAAGAAGTAATGAAGGAAAGACGCTTAGAGAAGGAAGAGCGGATGGAAATGAAACATTACATGAAGTTAGCAAATGTGTTTACACCTTTGATTAAACTTACTTCAAGTGAGGCTTGCAATGCCATAGCTTATGACGCGCTTCAAATTCATGGGGGAACTGGATTTATGAAAGATTTTCCTATAGAACGTATTTATAGAGATGCAAGAATTACTTCAATATATGAAGGGACTACTCAAATGCAAGCCGTAGCAGCTATTAAAGGGGTAACGACTGGAGTTTATTTAGAACAAATCAAGTGTTATGACGCTCAAGTTTCTGATAAAAACTGTGAAATCAGAACAAAACTTCATAAAATGACCGAAGCCTACGAATCCATTACGAATAGGGTAATAGAAATAGATAATAATGAATTATTGGATTTTCATTCAAGGCGATTAGTAGAGATGGCGGGTAATATAATTATGGGCTATCTTTTGGTATTGAATAGTCAAAATAATGAAGTCTTCTCCAAGTCGGCAAGATTGTTCGTGAATCTTGTAAGATCTGCAAATTTTGAGAGTTATGATTTTATCGAAAATTTCGAAGTTTCTGAGTTAGAATCATATAGAGTCTTAAAACCTGCAGCGGTTTTAGAAGAGGTTTCTTAATTATAATATGTGTCTTATATTGCTGCAAAATTAACCTTGCTTGAAAATAGCGAGGTTTTTTTTGGTATTAGATTTAATAAGGATTAATTACTTTTGTTTAGACTAATGAAAACAAAAGATATTTCTTTAATTATCAGGTTAGTAAATTTAGATTGGTGAGGTCCATTTTAAATAATTGCCGCCTTCAACAAAAAAATAGCGAATTGGTTCCCTACACTAAATTGCCTCGACTTTATGATATCTTCGTTCTGATGTGGTTTCCTAACTAATTCCAAGACTTTTATGGATCTTTCTTTTTCTTTTATAATCCCTGTTTATAATAGGCCCAATGAAATAAGGGAGCTGTTGGAAAGCCTTTCGCATCAAACATACCCCAAATCATTTGAGATAGTTATTGTTGAGGATGGTTCAACTATAAGCTCTGAAGCAGAAATTTTGGCCTTTCGTGATAGGTTGGACATTAGGTATTTAAAAAAGGAAAATTCTGGCCCAGGTGACTCCCGTAATTTTGGTATGCAGCGGGCAAAGGGTAATTACTTCATCGTTTTGGATTCCGATTGTATTTTACCTCGACAGTATTTAATAGAAGCAGAAAAATCTCTTACAGCAGATTACGCACATTGTTATGGCGGCCCTGATGCAGCCCATAAATCTTTCAGTAATGTCCAAAAAGCGATTAATTATGCAATGACCTCTATATTTTCAACAGGGGGAATTCGAGGAGGCTCATCCTCTGTAGATAAATTTCAACCCAGAAGTTTTAATATGGGGATTTCCAAGGAAGCCTTTGAAAAATCTGGAGGTTTTGGTAATATACATCCGGGAGAAGACCCGGATCTAAGTATGCGCTTATGGGAAAAAGGATATGAAACTAAATTAATCAGGGAAGCGTTTGTATATCATAAGCGAAGAATTAGCTTCAATAAATTCTTTTTGCAGGTTAAAAAGTTTGGTATGGTACGCCCAATTCTGAATAACTGGCATCCAGGTTCTTCGAGAGTATTCTATTGGTTTCCTTCACTTTTCTGCATTGGGCTCATATTTTCTATTATTTTACTGTTTATTGGGTGGGGAAGATATCCATGGCCCGTTATACTTTATGCCGCATATTTTGCGTTTATTTTTTTAGATGCCTTAATAAGAAATAAAAATCTTGTAGTTGCTCTTTTTGCTATTATTGCAGTAATGATTCAATTTTTCGGTTATGGATATGGTTTTCTAAAATCAGTAATCTTGGTTAATTTTAGCAAAAGTGAACCGCAGGTAATTTTTCCAGAATTGTTTTTTAAGCAAAATTAATGGAGCAGAATGAAGTCAAAAGGAGTAATGACAAAAGAAAGATAAATATCTTTCTGATCTTTCTTGTATGCTCTTTTCTTGCCTGGCTTGTTAGTAGATTATCTGAAACTTATGTTGACCGAACTACTTTTGACCTGGAGTATATTAATGTTCCGGACAGTCTGCTTTTAGCTGATAATGCTATAAAAAATGTTGATGTGAAGCTTAGAGCAAGTGGATTCCAATTCCTGGGGTTAAATTATAATAGAAAAAATATTAGGATTGACCTGTCTGCTATGACAAATGATCAATCAAATTTTTATATTACCCAACTTGATTTCAGGAAACAGATAGAGAGTCAATTATCTGCTTCTATGACCCTGATGGAAATAGATAGGGATACCCTGTTACTAGATTTTTACAAACTTGAATCGAAAGAAGTTGCTGTCTCGCCGAATATTAACTTGAATCCTGCCCAGAATTACCTTGTAGACGGCGAATTAGCCATAGAACCTGCTCTAATAT
>JABDPH010000103.1 GCA_013042925.1 Eudoraea sp. | reverse complement strand
ATTCCATACTAAACAACCAGCTCCCATCTTCTAACCATTTGTTGTCAATAACTTTTAGTGCCCCTGCTAAATCAAAGGCCTCAAGGTAATTTTCTACAAGCGTGTGAAAATGGAGATCATTAGCTGGCAATGCAATACCTATTGGTTCTATATTCAAAGGACGTTCGAGAGTTACCAAATCTTTACCCTGGTTCCGCATGATAGTAATTACACAAATGGGGTAATCTGCTACCATTGCATCTGCCTGATCACTTAGTACCATGGCAATACCTTCATCATAATTATTAACCGGTATGGACTGCGCTTTAGGCATATATTTTCTAACAAAATCCTCACTGGTAGATCCCTTTAAACAAATTATTCTATAGGCTTCATTATTGGCTTCTTCGGTACCCTTTAATTTGGACAAGACCGCTGATTTTGCAAGAATTGATTTGCCAGAAACAGTATAAGGCCCTGCAAACATAGCTTTTACACTTCGTTCAGATGTAATAGCCATTCCGGACATAACTGCATCAATTTTACCAGCTTCTAATGCAGGTAACAGTTCTGAAAAAGGCATTTCTACTGTCGTTAATTTTACACCAATACCATTTGCCAATATACTTGCCAGGTCTACTTCAAAGCCCATTAATTCGCCAGACTTGGCTTTCATATTATAGGGTGGTTGTTTTCCCGTAAGACCAATTCTGATTTCTCCGTTTTTTAAAATTTTAGTAAGTGTCTTTTGTCCATTGACCGGAATGGCCAATGATATAAAAAACAATAAAATAAAAGTTGTGTAAAATTTTTTCATAGTCTATAGTTTTAAGTTGATTGTAAAAGTTATTAAGTCGATGAAGATAATGCTTATTCTTACACAACCAAAAAAGCTTGGGAATACTGATTAAAATAAAAAAGTTAGAGTACTGCTATAGATTAATTAAGAGTGAGACTAACATGACTAAAGCACCTTATTCCCTACAAGCCTGCCAGCCTAGGGAAGGGCTCCGCCTTGAAAGTAAAAATCCCAAACTTACAAATTCAATCAAGCTTGATTTGCCGTTTGGGATTTTTACTTATTCGTGACCCCGGAGGGATTCAAACCCCCAACCCTCAGAGCCGAAATCTGATGCGCTATTCAGTTGCGCCACGGGGCCTTTAGTTTAGCGAGCGCAATTTACGCAAAAAGAGCTACTTGGTGCTAATAAAATACGTTCAATTGGTATTTTATTTTTACATTTTGAACAGACTCCAAAATCATTGGTGCCTAATTTTTCCAGGTTATGCCTTAATCCAGTGAGTCGTTCTCTGGCTTTAGCAAGGGCCGCATCCATAACCCCCTTATTGTTTATTGCATCCATACGCGACACTCTGCCGATAGCATTATCCGGAGAAATGGGTTGCGACAATTCTTCATATTGCTTTATCTTATTTTCAGTTCGGGCAATATCAGCTTCAAGGCGTTCACGAATTTTTTCAACATTCATTTTCAAACTAAGTCAGTTTAGCTCTAACTATTCCGGAAATTGTTTTTCCGTCTGCCTGGCCTGCTAATTGTTTAGATACCATCCCCATAACTTTTCCCATAACCTTTATGCCACTGGCACCAGAACTTTCAATAATCTCTACAACAACCCTTTCTATCTCATCCACACTTAGTTGAGCCGGTAAAAATTTTTCAATTACCGCCACCTGAGCCAATTCGGGTTCTGCAAGATCTTCTCTTCCTTGTTCCTTAAAAATAGCTGCACTGTCTTTTCGCTGTTTTACAAGCTTTTGAATTATTTTAATTTCATCAGTATCAGACATTTCACCTCCGGCTCCCTTTTCGGTTTGTGCAAGCAATAATGCAGATTTAATTGCCCTTAAGGACTCCAGGGCTATAGCGTCTTTGGCCTTCATTGCTGCTTTAATCTCTTCCATCACTTTATTCTGTAAGCTCATATTTTTTAGGATTTTAGAAGCGACAAGATAAAAAAAATAAACCCGAAAAAGTAATGAATTTTCGGGTCTATTCTAAGTTGGGGATATCACCCCGTAATCTGACTAATCCACATTATCATGTAAAAAGGAGTTGTTAGAACGCAGCTGAATTTCATCATTACTATCTTCACCTAAAGTGGTTCTTGAGACTTTACCTTCTTTTGGGTTTTCATTTAAATCTATCCCCTGACGTTTATAAGCAGGTTCCTTTTCAATTTCATCAATATTATTGACGCTATTCTGGAACTTATAATTAAAATCCTTCAGTTTTCTCCTGCGCTCATCCGCCCTTTCTCTGAGTATTTCTTCAATTGGAGTATTCATTGGGTCACCGTCATTGGTTTCAGCTACATCTTTCTCAGCAACGGTCTTTCTCTCGAAAACCAATTCATCTTCTACCAGTTTGGGTTCAAATTCCTCTGCTTTAGATTTTGCACCGGTTAACTTATTTTCCAGTTCCATATAGTCATCAAGACTATAGCGGGTCTCTCCTTCTTTATTGTATTCCAAAACAGGAATTACCTCAATATGTTCATTAACGTCAAGATCATTTATGTTTTCATCCAGGCTGAATGTAATTACATTTTCATTCTCCTCTTCATCCGAATCAGTCAATGGCATATCAAAATGTAATGCTATCTGTTCCTTATCATCTTTTTTGCCGGCTAATTCTTCAGGGTCAATTACCTCAATATCCTTTAAGTCCTTTTTAGAATCGATTATTATAAAATCATCTTTTGAAACTTCTTCTGCTATCACCTCATCATAGAAAACATTAAAATTTCTGATATAATTGGTTGTCGGAATGAGATCTATAGTTTCTTCCTCCTCTAAGGAGTGTTTTATTATCGGCTCAAAAACTTCCTCCTCCTCTTCTAAGTGGTAGACGACATTTTCTTCACTTAAATCCTGCTCCGCTTTTTGCTCATCTTCAAGAGTGTGTATAATTTTTTTGGTTTCAGTATTAACAATTTCATCCTGCTGGTCCATATTAAACCCTGTCGCAATTACGGTTACAGCTATTGCCTCTCCCAGGTTTTCATCTTCACCAACACCCATAATAATGTTAGCTCCATGACCAGCCTCAATTTGAATATGATCATTAATTTCCCCAATTTCGTCAATAGTGATCTCCTGAGATCCCGAAACAATAAGCAGTAATACATTTTTAGCTCCTGTAATCTTATTATCATTTAATAATGGAGAATCCAGTGCTTTCATTATGGCTTCCTGTGCTCTTGCTGAGCCCGATGACATGGATGAGCCCATGATAGCAGTGCCACTGTTTGAAAGAACTGTTTTGGCATCTCGCAGGTCAATATTCTGCGTATAAT
>JABDPH010000100.1 GCA_013042925.1 Eudoraea sp. | reverse complement strand
GATTATTACCACCCCGATTAATCAAGAAGGCGGTTTTGGAAGAGTTTATTCCTTCTTACAACTAAATTGATTTGAATGAAGAAGCTATATCCTCTTATTTTTGCCTGTTTGCTTGGATGTAATGAAGCAACAAAAAAAATAACAAAACCTGCAGTGGTTCAAAATGCTCCTAACCGAACTTCTTTGATAGTTCTGGGCAATGTACAGGATGCCGGATCGCCTCATATTGCCTGTAAAAAAGAATGCTGCCGTGAATTATTCCAAAATCCGGATGACACAAGAAAAGTAGTCTCGCTGGGGGTTGTAGATCCTGAAAATAACAGGAAATATCTGTTTGATGCCACCCCCGATATGCCTGAACAGCTTAAAATATTGAAGGATTTCCTGCCAAAAAATAAAAATGAGATAGTAGATGGAATATTCCTTACACATGCCCATATAGGGCATTATACAGGCCTTATGTATCTTGGAACAGAGGCAATGGGTGCTTCCAATATCAATGTGTTTTCAATGCCGGTTATGGACTCGTACCTAAGGGAAAATGGACCCTGGAGTCAGCTTGTTGGTAATCAGAATATTTCTCTCCAAGCGTTAAATAATAAAGAGGAAATTTCTCTTACTTCTAATTTAAGTATAATCCCGTTTCTGGTACCACATCGTGATGAATATTCAGAAACAGTGGGATTTAAGATAATTGGTCCCAATAAAAAAGTACTTTTTATTCCGGATATTGATAAGTGGCACAAATGGGAAACCAATATCATTGATGAAATAAAACAAGTTGACTACGCTTTTTTAGATGCCGGATTTTTTAGTGAGAAGGAAATAGATAACAGGGATATTTCAGAGATCCCACACCCATCAGTACTTGAGAGTATGGAGCTTTTTGCTGACTTACCTTCAGAAGAAAAAAATAAAGTATGGTTTATACATATGAACCATACAAATCCATTGCTAAACCCGGAGAGCGAACAATCCAAACTGGTATTATCCAAGGGGTACAATATTGCACGATTTAAGAATTTATTTGAACTATAATTAATTTAAACTTTGGATTTTCGTAAATTGCAGCATATTAAATTTTACTAATTATTGAGTCATGAAAAAAGATTTTGAAACCAAATTCACAGGATGGGCATTTATTTTTGCAGCCGTATTATTATGGGGTGGCTGGGCCCTTTCACCTCACCATATAGGTGAGTATATTGTTGCTTCAGATTTTAAAGCAGTTAGCGAGGATCTGTGGTACTGGATATGGATGTTTCGCTTTCATATCTTTGGCTGGGTCACTATGGCGATATCCATATTTGCCCTTGCTTCAATCACAGCTAAAAAACCCTATAGGGTTGTTCTTGTACCGGGAGCAGGAATGGTGGTGATTGGAACGATGACTCTGGCTATTGCATCTGCGTTTTATTATAATTTCGGGGCTTGGGGAGTTGGCAAGACAATGGGCCTATCAGCTGCTGAAATTGAGGAATTCATGAATAATGTCCTGTTTACCAACCAATATGTTACATGTTTTGTCCGCTTTGGACGTGTTTTTTCGGGTGTTGGCCTGGTATTATTGGGTTTTGGTTTTATAAAATGGAAAATTGTCCATCAATTAATGGCATGGTTTACATTACTATTAGGATTCGCAGCAATGGGAATCATCATGGGGATTCCTGATAATTATGAAATCTACAAACCTGTTTTTCATATAAAAGTTATCTGGCTCGTATTGATGGGTGCTCTTATTTTATCAAAAGGAGTTAATCTTTCTGAATCGGAGTCCTGAAAATTAGCTTGGGACTAATTTTATAATGGTATTCATCACGGAATAATTGAGGCTTATGCTTTGGGAATTATAGGTTATTTCTTCCTAATCCATAGATTACCTCCCGTATTTTTATAAGTAAGCGGCATATCCTTGAATGCCTCTTTATGATGTTGATGAATATAATGTGAAAACAATATTATTTCAAATTGATCATTATAACTCAAAAATGCTCTCAGTAAATAGTCCTCATTCCAGTTACGCCCTTCAGAAACCCAGCTTTTAGGGTATTCAAAAGGGTAGAATACGTCATGAAAATGAATTATAACCCCTGGATTTAAAGTCGGTAATATTCTAAATATTTCATAATTAACATCGCTTCCTGTTTTTGATACATGGCTGCTATCAATAAAAAGAATGTCATCACGCTCTAGTTTCTGAAACTTACTCAATTGAACATTTTGAACTTTTCTTTCTAAAACTTCGCAATTAGCTCTGTCATTATCTTTAATAATTTTATTTAGGTATTTTGGATAAGGCTCAATAAATGTAAGATTGATATCATTTACAAATGCTTCTCTGGTATCTAGCATTACAGCCGAAGAATGTCCGGAACCAATTTCAATAATCCTTTTAGGCTTAAAATGTCTGATAAATGAATATAGGACTATCCCATCTGTATATGCATAGGCTCTATTGTTGAAACAATATCTCTGACTTCCTGTCTTCTCGTCCCTAAAGGGCATTTCCGGATAATATTTGGAAAATTCTTTTAATAATAAAAGTTGTTTGTCAAGGTTCAAATCTATCCCACTCATAAAATCCTGGTCTGCTTCTTCCCAAATCTGGTTTTCAAATTCAATAAGTTCGGTTTTGGATACAATCGGAGAATAAAAATGTCCTAAGGGATACTTGCTTAAGGGATTATACTTTGACCATTTTATAAAAGTCCGGATGACAATAATTATAAAATTATATACAGATTTCATAGGCAATTATATTAGATTTCGATACAATCTATCAAGTATTAGTTTTAGTGAACATCTAAGTATCTAAGATTGAAAATAATAGAAACCCAAATATAATTTTAATCGTTTTATAAGATTTAAAAATGGACCCATTTATACTATCCGGTTTAATGCTTCCAGCATTAATTTATTTCCCGGATCTGGTTTTTCTGAAAGAAGTAAAGGAGTTATAATACCTACAGCATCTTTTACCATAGAAAGAGATTCGGTCACAACAACACCCGGTTTTTCCGCACTTATCTTTAATTGTGTACCATAGCGTGCCATTGCAATAAAATGATTGAGTAACAATTTCTTGTCTTTGTTAAGTCCGGCTAGAATGGAGCAGGTTTCCTCGGCGTACTTATCTCCTCTGCTGACATATTCAAAAAACGCTTTTCTTAAATCCGGATTGTAGACCACTCCATATAGGCCATCAGCCAAAATATTTGTGGTCTGCGTTCCCAGATGACGTGTTTCATAAAATTTTTGAACGGCTTTTCCAAGTTGTCTAAGGTTGCTAAAATCAATTATCTTTTCAAGATTATTACTCAACCTCAGCACATCATTAAATGCAGCGGACATACCTCCTCCTGTCAATGGGTGCCTCATATTCAAGGCATCCCCCAAAAGAACGGCTCCTTGCCTTTTTATTGGGTTTGCCGGTAATCTGTGATTAGGAAAAGTCTTAAATTTCCCTTCTTCAACGGCAGCTACAAAAGCAGCCCTTGCAGATTTGGGCATTGCTTGTTCAAACTCTTCTAATAGAAATTTCTTAAAGTCCCTGCCCAGCCGGGGTGGTTTCTCCCCTTTAAAATCTATTAATACCCTCCACGATGTGGAAGTTACAGGATATATGACCATGGGAGGATGATCTCCCATTATAAGATGCCCGTGATTGGCAAAAGGCAATTCACAATTTTTTAATAACAATCCCAGGAAATAACCGTTTAATTTATTAACCGGTTTGGACAGCTTCTCTCTGAATTTAGACAAAGGACCGTCTGTAACAACAGTAAGATGTGCGTATAAAGATTCTTCGTCTGCAGCCAACTTTCGTTTATAATTTACCCCAACTATAGTATCCTCTTCTTCAATTAAATGGGTGACAGTTCCTTCTATAACCCTTATATTGCGCTGAGTTAATATATGTTTTCTGATATTCTGTAGAAAAGCTCCGTTTCTGAATCCAAAACCGCAAGGCTCGCCATTTTTATTTGGATATGGAAT
>JABDPH010000096.1 GCA_013042925.1 Eudoraea sp. | reverse complement strand
TTTCCATGGTTTTTCTCCATAGCTCTTTTAATTTTTCTGTTGAATATTTGCCAAAATCAACTCCTGATGATTCTGTAAGATCAATTCCTTTTAGGGAAAACTCATGTCCTTCTCTGTACGACATATTATTTATAATTTATTTTATTATTTAGATCCCATCACCACCAACACTTTCCAATATTAACTGATAAAAGCGAAAGTATTTTTTTGGTATGATGACAGGAAGTTAATTTTAGTTTTTTGCTTTCTTACGTTTAACCAATTCTGCACTAATTTCATTGGCACGTTCTTCCGTAAGGTCATAATTGCGCATTACATAGATGGCAACGAGAGTTCCAAGAATTGGGAATCCGGAATAAAATATCCTTAAACCCAGAATCGCTCCATCCGGCTGAACAGCCGCATCCGGATTAAATCCAACTACAGACATTATCGTACCGGTCAATAATCCTGCGATAGCGAAGCCAAACTTCACCATCCACCAATATATAGCGCCAAAAATACCCTCTCTTCGTTCTCCTGTATTAAGTTCATCCAAATCGATAACATCAGCGGTCATGGACATCATCAGCGTAAATAAACTACCAATGCCAAAGGCGAAAAAGGGCAGAGCGATAATAAACATATAGGGCTTTCCCGGAATAAAGAGAAACCAAAGCATTATATATCCTAAAACAGAAATAGCTTGTGAGACAATAAAGGCTTTCTTCTTTCCCATTTTTTTGGACATGAAAGTGATAATAGGAATCACAACAAATGTAGTGGCCAAAGCACCAATACTACCAAATAGTGTTGGCCATATCCCGGCAGCTCCGGCATCACCACCGAATAAGTAATAAACAACGATAAAAAATGAAAAGCTCGCGATAGTGTAAAATGTATTATATATCAAAAACGTAGCAATGCATAATTGTCTAAAAGGCCTTGATTTAAATGCTTCCTTAAAACCTTCTAAAATCTTTTTTAAGCTTCCCCCAATTCCTTTTAAACTCAAAGGGGCGTAATCTGCATTTATAGTGGATTCACTTTTAATAAAAATTGCAGGCACCATAGCAAAAATCATGCATATAATTCCTACCCAAACAGCAAGGGTTCTAGTGGCTACATCTGCTGATTCAAACAAGCCCTGATCATACATAAATACCCAAAACCATGGAGCAATTACCCATGCCCATTGCCCGATCCATTGGGCAATAGCCATAATATCAGTACGTTCATGAAAGTCATTACTCATTTCATAGCCCATAGCCACATAGGGTACACTGAAAATTGTTAATCCTAAATAGAAAACAAAGGACCATAATAAGAAATAGGTAAAATTGTAATCAAGCCCATTCACGCGATACAATTGCCACATAATGACAAATGAAACACCCATGATTACTGCACCCAAAAACACATAATGCCTCCTTCTTCCCCATTTAGATTTAGTATTGTCCGAAATGAAACCCATAATTGGGTCGGTAATAGAGTCAAACACCCTGGGAAGAAAAAATAATACTCCCCACATCCAACCCGGAAAGCCTAAATCCTGTACTAAAACTACCATAAAAATACCGAGCGCTGCAGGGAACATTTGATTGGCAAGCATACCGATCCCGAATGCGACTTTCTGCCCGTACGGGACTTTACTTTTTACTGCTGCACTATGATTTGACATGTTTTTTTGAGTTTTAGATTAATATTGGCTATTTAGGTCTATTTCCGATTTTACCTTCATTCAGTAAAAACTACTAATTATTCGAAGATAGATCCGTGTATTTTTCTTTTAACACAATAAATGCTTCTTTCTTGTTTCTTTCAATATCTACCATTCCCCAATACTCCTCGTTTGGAGTACCGTCATACGGAACACCGGTACTATTTGGAGCCCAGCCCCCCGGATCCTGTGTTTCTGTATTTCCTGCTTTCCACCAGCCATCTGTAAATGAGAACATGGCCACACCAGAACAGACGTCAGTGGCACTAAAGACAGAATTTAAAATATTTTTATTGGCATCTGCCTGTGCTTTTTCGTTATTTCCTTCTTCATAGCCATCTTTTGAAATGGTCATAAAACTATCTCCTCCAGCTTCGGATAAATACATGGGTTTAGAACTAATTGCGCTCCATTCAGCAAAAATTGTTGTAGGATCATCCCAGCGATACACATTCATTCCCCAAACATCAATGTCTTGAGATAAAGACAGGGCTAACGAATCAGGTAATTCTCCATGAGCAGTTGTAACAG
>JABDPH010000095.1 GCA_013042925.1 Eudoraea sp. | reverse complement strand
TGCTTCTCTGCGGTCTGGACGGGACTCGAACCCGCGACCCCCTGCGTGACAGGCAGGTATTCTAACCAACTGAACTACCAGACCAATTTTGTATTAAGCGTTTATAGAAAGTACGATTTTTTTGATTCTTCAAAAATCGTTCTCGCTGTATTGCTTCAGTTCTTGTATTGAACTCTTCAGAATATACCAGCTTCCATGGTTTTTTCTTTGAAGTGTATTTAGAAAGACCTTCATTATGATATTCCACTCTTTTTGTCAAATTTTTCGTTTGACCAATATAAAAAGAGTCATCTAGGGCACTTTCAATGATATATACAAAAAACATACTTTTAAGAACGTGTTTGCCTTGTGACAGGCAGTCCCGAGTACTCGGGATAACCAACTGAACTACCAGACCGTGGCGTTTAGCGTGTGCAAATATACGTTGCTAAATGAATTCCACAAACAATTTTTTCTAAAATAATAGTTCCCTACCCAAATGTGGATCTTTCTATCATAAAAGTATTTAACACCTTGGAGAAATTCTCGCGAATATCCACATCCACATAGGTGATCTGATACTTGGCACAGGTGAGCTTTAGATCGGAGATAAATCCGGACACTTCTTTCTCATAAGCTTCCTTAATGGTGTCTGCGTAGAGATCTATATGTTTTCCTGTTTCCACATCAAGAAACCGTTTTGGCGTATTTTCAAAATCAAAATTAACCTCCGTTTCTTTGTCGAGTAAATGGAAGATGACCACCTCGTGTTTGTTGTATTTTAAATGCCGGAGGGCATCAAATAACTGATCATCACCTCTGGCATTCTGAAACATATCCGTAAACAAGAAAATAAGACTACGCCTTTTTATCTTTTCAGCGATCTGATGCAAAAATGTATAGGTTTTGGTCTCTTTTGAAGGGGCAGCATCTCTTGTTATCTCATTTAGTTTGGCTAACAACATCTGATGATGCCGTTCACTACCTTTTTCCGGGGCATAATACGAATAGGTGTCGGAGTAGATGCTCAGGCCCACCGCATCGCGCTGTTTCTTCAATACATTCATTAGGGCGGCAATGGCCAGTACGCCAAACCCTATTTTATTTAGATGATCCAGGTCTAATTCCTTGTATTCCGGATAGTACATTGAGGCAGAATTATCCAGGATCATATGACAGCGAAGGTTGGTTTCCTCCTCATAGCGTTTGGTGTACAACTTATCTGTCTTGCCAAACAACTTCCAATCTATATGTTTAGTGCTTTCTCCGGTATTGTAGGTCTTATGTTCTGCAAATTCCGCCGAAAATCCATGAAAAGGGCTTTTGTGGATACCACTTATAAACCCTTCAACGACCTGTTTGGCTAATAATTCCAGGTTTTGAAAGAGCGTTCCTTTTTGAAGCTCGTTTTGAATTTTCATAGCCCTAAGATAGGCATCCAATCAGACAATTCAGAATTTATAGCGCTCGTAATGGGGTTTAGATACCAGCAGGTAACAAAAAAGGTCCGGCAAGTGCCGAACCTTTAAATAGTTACATGATACCTGTTTTATAAAACGGCATCTATAGCATCGGTATATACTTTTTTAGGAGATACACCTACTTGTCTGTTGATGATTTCACCATCCTTAAAAACCAGGACAGTTGGGATGTTACGAACTCCGTATTTAGCTGCAAATTCCTGGTTGGTATCTACATCTACCTTTCCAACGACTGCTTTTCCTTCGTATTCGCTACTAACTTCATCAATAATAGGACCTACCATTCTGCAAGGACCACACCATGCTGCCCAAAAGTCTACTACTACCGGTTTATCACTTTTTAAAACTACTTCATCAAAAGTAGCATCTGTTATTTCTAATGCCATGAGTTACTGTTTTTATAATTATGCAAATTTAGTCAAATATTTACCTCTTTCATTACAAAGGACATATTCGTTTTTCCTATAATGGTATCAATCTCAGTTATCAGTTAAGTTTATAATGTACTTCGTTCTCTTCTAAGGTGGTCAACAACTCACTGGTGATCTGAACTTTTTGTTTCCTGCTCAACATGGTTACCTTAATTTCCTCTTCCATATCATAGACCATAAATTGTAATGTATGATTGCCCTTAAAAGAAACCAGGGTGTCCTTTAATTCATGAATGTCCTCTTTGGCTAACCTATCTATATCTAATTTTACTGTTAGTTTCTTGGCATAATTCTCCATCACCTCTTGCAACAACATAAATTGATTGAACTGCAATCGAGGATCACTCTTCTTACCTGTTTCTCTATTTACCCAGCCATCCCGTACAAACACTTTTATATACACAAAAGAATTGATCATCATAAAATGCCTGAATTTGAGGTACTCTTCCCCAAATATCCTGAATTCGAAGGTGTCTGTGTAATCCTCCAACGTAAATAACCCCCATCCTTTACCATTCTTAGAAATCCTGTGCTGTACATCTGTAATAACCCCGGCAAAAGATAGCTCTCTGTTGATATGGTCTTCCAGGTTGTGGAAGAAAGAGACGTTCGCATTGCTAAAGGCTTTCATCTCGGTCTTAAAATCATCCAATGGATGTCCGGAAATATAGATCCCAACTACTTCTTTTTCCCGTCGTAACTTCTCCATGGTACCCCATTCTTCACAAGGTGGGATGGTAGGTTCCGGAATTTGAACTTCACTGGCTTCCCCAAAGAGGCTTACCTGTGAGGAGTTTTCGTTTTCCTGATACTTGGCGCCATACTTTATTACTTTTTCCAAAAAGGTGATTCCATCTCCTTCAATATGGAAATATTGGGCTCTATGGGAATCCCCGAAAGAATCGAACCCTCCTGCTAACGTTAAGTTCTCAAAAGCCTTTTTATTGGCTGCCCGCAGATCGATCCGTTTCGCCAGATCAAAAACAGATGTAAAGGAACCATTTTCTTTTCTTTCATCTACAATGGTCTCCACCGCCGACCTTCCAACGCCCTTTATGGCTCCCATGCCAAAGCGGACCGCATTGTTCTTATTTACCGCAAATTTATAGTACGATTCATTAACATCGGGCCCCAGTACTTCTAATCCCATACGCTTACACTCTTCCATAAAGAAAGTCACCTGCTTAATGTCGTTCATGTTATTAGATAACACGGCCGCCATGTATTCCGCCGGATAATGAGCTTTTAAATAGGCTGTCTGGTAAGCAATGTAGGCATAACAGGTAGAATGACTTTTGTTAAAGGCGTACGATGCAAAAGCTTCCCAATCTTTCCATATTTTCTCTAGGGTTTCACGGGGATGTCCATTCTTTTCACCGCCATCCAGAAACTGGGGTTTTAGTTTTTGCAGCAAGGAAAAGATCTTTTTTCCCATGGCCTTCCGCAAAATATCCGCTTCACCTTTAGAAAAGCCGGCCAATTTTTGAGAGAGCAGCATCACTTGTTCCTGATAGACCGTAATACCATAGGTGTCATTGAGGAATTCTTCCATTTCAGGAAGGTCATACGCTATTTCTTCCCGCCCGTGTTTCCTGCCAATAAAACTTGGGATATACTCCATGGGTCCCGGCCTGTACAGGGCATTCATAGCAATAAGGTCATTAAAAACGGTAGGCTTCAGGTCCTTTAGATGTTTTTGCATCCCGGGAGATTCGTACTGAAAGATCCCAACGGTATCTCCTCGCTGAAAGAGTTCGTAGGTTTTCTCATCATCCAATGGAAAATCGTCCGGAACAAGCTCAATAGCATGTTTTGCTTTTACAATTTTTACAGTATCCTTTATGAGGGTAAGGGTTTTAAGCCCAAGGAAATCCATTTTCAGCAAACCGGCACTTTCTACTACCGAGTTGTCGAATTGTGTTACATATAGATCGGAATCTTTTGCCGTGGCCACCGGGACAAAATTTGTGATATCATCTGGCGTAATGATTACCCCGCAGGCATGAATTCCTGTATTTCGAAGCGAACCTTCTAAAACACGGGCCATATTTACGGTCTGCGCCTCCAGATCATCCCCTTCCGATATATTCAACAACTGATGCACTTTTTCTAGTTCATCTGAACGAAACTTTTTGCGAAGGTCGTTTTCCGGAATATCAAAGATCTTCCCAAGTTTGGACATGGTAGGGATCAACTTGGCGATCCTATCAGCATCGCCCAGGGGCAGGTCTAGTACCCGGGCCGTATCCCGGATCGATGATTTAGCCGCCATGGTTCCATAGGTGATAATTTGTGCTACCTGGTTAGCGCCATATTTATTGATCACATAATCCATCACCCGTCCTCTTCCTTCATCATCAAAATCGATGTCGATATCTGGCATAGACACCCTGTCCGGATTAAGGAAACGCTCAAAAAGAAGATTGTACTTTAGCGGGTCTATATTGGTAATCCCCAGGCAATACGCAACTACCGAACCAGCTGCAGAGCCACGACCGGGCCCTACGGACACATCCATATTCCTGGCCTCGCGTATAAAGTCTTCAACAATCAAAAAATACCCTGGATACCCAGAATTTTCGATCGTTTGCAATTCAAAATCTATACGCTCCGTAATTTCCGGTGTTATTTCGTCATATCTATTCTTGGCACCCTGGTAGGTGATGTGTTTTAAATACGCATTTTCCCCTCTTTTACCTCCATCATTTGCATCCTCGGAAACAATAAATTCGTCCGGAATTTCAAATTTTGGCAAGAGTACTTCCCGGGCAAGTTCGTAGGCTTCAATTTTATCAACAACCTCTTGTATGTTCACTATGGCCTCCGGAACATCCTGAAAGAGCTTTTTCATCTCTTCCGACGACTTAAAATAATATTCCTGATTGGGTAACCCATACCGATACCCTCTTCCACGTCCTATTGGGGTGGCCTGTTTCTCACCATCTTTTACACATAACAGAATATCATGTGCTTCTGCATCTTCTTTGTTGCAATAGTAGGTGTTGTTGGTAGCCAGTACTTTTACCTGATGTTTATTCGCCAGTGAGATGAGCACCGGATTGGCCCTATTTTCATCTTCCTGATTATGTCGCATAAGCTCAACATACAGGTCCGGGCCAAATTGCTGTTTCCACCAAACCAACGCTTCCTCGGCTTGTTTTTCGCCAATATTTAATATTTTGGAAGCTACTTCCCCGTATAGGTTGCCAGTAAGGACAACAAGGTCTTCCTTATATTTTTCTACAATGTCTTTGTCTATCCGAGGCACGTAATAGAAACCATCTGTGTAAGCAATGGAGGCCATTTTGGCAAGGTTATGATAGCCATTCTTGTTTTTTGCCAGAAAGACCATTTGGTATCCGTAGTCTTTCTGATTCTTATTAAGATGATCCTCGCAGACAAAAAATTCGCACCCTATAATAGGGGTTATTTCAGCTTCGGTACTGTTTTCTCCTTTTTCACCGGCCTCAGCCATTCTTTCCCGAACCCCAGCATTGTGCGCCTTCACTTCCTTCACAAAATGGAAGGCACCCATCATATTTGCATGGTCTGTCAGCGCAACGGCCTTCATATTATTCCTGGCAGCAGACGCAACCAGGTCTCGTACCTTAATGGTGGATTGTAAAACTGAGAACTGCGAATGATTGTGGAGATGAACAAAAGGAACCTCTTCCAGGGTTTTAATGTTCTCTGTAATTTCTTCGTGCGAAATACCACTAGGAGCTTCTTTTTCTTTCGCAGCAGCTAATTTGGCTGAAGCTTTTTTAAGATTGAGGTGCTTTAGGCCTATGAGCGCTATTTCCTTTGGATTAGCTTCTGTAAATGTGTCGAAATAATCGGGTTGTACATCTAGTTGCTCTTTGGTAAAGGCCCTTCTTCTCAAAAGTTCTAAAAAGCAACGGGTGGTGGCTTCTACATCTGCCGCTGCATTATGAGCTTCTGCAAACGGTTGATTAAAGAGATACTGATGTAGCTCCGTTAAAGTAGGTAACTTAAATTTTCCGCCTCTGCCTCCGGGTATTTGACAGAGCAAAGCGGTTTCTTCGGTACAGGTATCTAAAACAGGCAGGGTACTTAGAGTAGTTGCCATCTGAAGGCGATACAATTCTGCCCCCATGATATTAATATCAAAACCTACATTTTGTCCTACCAGAAATTTTGTCTTATCGAGGACATTTTTAAATTTTTCGAGGGCTTCTTGCAGCGGAATTCCGTTTTTCGTCGCTAATTCGGTAGAGATACCATGAATTTGTTCTGCGTCATACGGAATGTCATAACCTTCCGGAATAATAAGGAAATCTTGTCGTTCTAGCAGGTTGCCAAGCCCATCATGTAATTGCCATGCCAACTGCACACACCGGGGCCAATTGTCGACCTCCGAAACAGGAGCGTTCCAACGTTTGGGCAAGCCAGTAGTTTCAGTATCGAAAATAAGGTACATAGAAGGTGCTTAACAATTAAAAGACAGGAGGTAAATTTATGGAATTGAAACTGGTTTTAAAAAGGTAGTTTTTAGGAGTTATTAACTTTAAATGAGATCTTTTTTCGTTTAAAAATTCTTATCTTTTCTGTTGGAGAAAACGAAATGGAAAGCGTATATTTGCACGCTCTTTATAAAAAGAGATTGAAAGAATTAATAACCGAGGGTCGGGCACCCTACAAAATTAATGTGATATGCCAGTTAGAATTAGATTACAAAGACACGGAAAAAAAGGGAAACCATTTTATTGGATCGTTGCAGCAGATGGACGTTCTAAGAGAGACGGAAAGTTTCTTGAAAAATTAGGTACTTACAATCCCAACACCAATCCAGCTCAAATAACACTAAATATAGATGATTCTGTAACCTGGTTACAGAATGGAGCACAACCCTCAGAAACTGCGAAACGTATTTTGTCTTACAAAGGAGTTCTTCTTAAGCATCATCTTCTGGGTGGCGTTCGTAAAGGCGCTTTAACGGAAGAACAAGCAGAAGAAAAATTCAATGCTTGGGTAGCTGAAAAAGAGAAGGCTGTCGCCAAAAAAGAAGCGACATTAGATAAGGCACAGGAAGCAGCTAAGGCAAAAGCTTTAGAAGCGGAGAAAGAGATTAACGAAAAACGTATTCAGGCAGCTGCTGAAGCTGCAATGCCTGAAGAGGCAACAGAAGTGGAAGATTCAGAAATAGTTATAACGGAAGCGGCTGCAGAAGAAGCTGTCGTTGAAGAAGCTCCTGCTACGGAAGCTAAGGAAGAAGCGCCAGTTGCTGAAGAAGTTAAAGAAGAAGCTCCGGTTGCTGAAGAAGTTAAAGAAGAAGCCCCTGCTGCAGAAGCTAAGGATGAAGCACCAGCTGCAGAGAAAACTGAGGCAAAAGAGGACGCTACTCCTTCTGAAAAGAAATAATTGTGAAACGATTTATGCGAAAGGAAGAATGTTTCTACCTGGGCAAGATCGTATCAAAATATAGTTTTAAAGGGGAGTTACTAGTAAAACTAGATACAGACGAACCGGAATTGTACTCAAATTTGGAATCAGTATTTGTTTCAATAGGAAACAGTCTGGTTCCATTTTTTATTAAACGGTCATCGCTCCATAGGACCAACTTACTTCGGGTCCGTTTTGAAGAGATTACTGATGAGGCCGACGCAGATAGGATCATGGGCTCGGAGTTATATTTGCCGCTCCAATTTCTACCAAAACTAACTGGGAATAAGTTCTATTACCACGAAGTAATTGGGTTTACTCTAATAGACGAGGTCCATGGAAATATTGGTACTGTAGTTAGTGTGAACGATTCGGCATCGCAGGCATTGTTCGAGGCTCAAAAGGATGGTAAAAACTTAATGATCCCTATCAACGATGAGATCATCACCAAAATAGATCGTGCAAACAAAAGTATTTTTGTGGCTACCCCGGAGGGTCTGGTAGATTTATATCTGAATTAGCTTTCAATTTTTAATGGTATTTTTAGGAAGTTCTTACCCTGGTAATCATGAAAATCTTAGGTCCATTGCTACTATGTTTTGTTGTTCTTTCATGCAACACGAAGGCATCGAAGCATCATAAATCAGAGACTCCCCCAAATATTGTACTCATTTTTACAGATGATCAGGGGTATCAGGATGTAGGTGTTTTTGGTTCGCCAGACATTAAAACCCCAAATTTGGATCAATTGGCTGCAGAAGGGGTGAAGCTTACAAGTTTTTATGCGGCTCAGGCCGTATGTTCTGCCTCCAGGGCGGCAATTCTTACAGGATGCTATCCAAATCGTATTGGGATACACAATGCGATGATGCCCAACAGTAGCAGCGGATTGCACCCGTCCGAAACTACCCTGGCGGAACTATTAAAAGACAATGGATATAAAACAGCCATTTATGGGAAATGGCATTTGGGAGATCATCCCAGTTTCTTGCCTACGAAACATGGTTTTGATGAATATTTCGGAATCCCATATTCCAACGATATGTGGCCCAATCACCCTCAGCAAGGGCCTGTATTCCAATTTGGGCCTTTACCCGTTTATGAAAATGAAGCGGTCATAGATACGCTTACAGACCAATCCCAGTTCACTACAGATATTACAAGCAGAAGTGTTGATTTTATTAACAGAAACAAGGATACTCCTTTCTTTTTGTATGTGCCGCATCCACAACCGCATGTACCCCTTTTTGTTTCGGAGAAATTTAAAGGGAAGTCGGAAAATGGACTCTATGGAGATGTAATTATGGAGCTAGATTGGTCGGTCGGGGAAATCATGAAAGCCCTGAAAGCTAATAATTTGGATTCGAATACCCTGGTTATTTTTACATCGGATAACGGCCCCTGGTTA
>JABDPH010000094.1 GCA_013042925.1 Eudoraea sp. | reverse complement strand
AAGGCATAATGATCTGATATTAGAGACATCACTTTTGGACTTTAATACTTTTAAGAAAGAACTTAAAAAATACCTTAAAGTCCTGGGTGAAATTGATGCTTGAAGTAAATAATTATGAAAAATTTACAAGGAACCGGGGTTGCATTGATAACTCCTTTCAACCCGGATTTATCAATTGACATTACCGCCTTAAGGCGCATTGTAAACTATTGCGTTAACGGAAATGTCGATTATCTTGTTATTTTAGGCACTACCGGAGAATCTGTAACACTTACAAGTTCTGAAAAACAGTTGGTTATTGATGTTGTAGTACAGGAAAATGCCGGAAGACTTCCTCTTGTTATTGGCGTAGGCGGTAACAATACCAAGCTTTTAGCCGAAGAATTAAAACAGACCAGTCTTAAAGATTTTGAGGCGGTCTTATCCGTATCTCCCTATTACAATAAACCCACGCAGGAGGGAATATACCGCCATTATAAAACTTTAGCTGAAGCCTCTGATAAGCCTCTTATTTTATACAATGTCCCGGGCAGAACAGGAAGCAATATTGAACCGGAAACAGTGCTGAGACTTGCGCAGGATTGCACCAATATTGTTGGAATTAAGGAAGCTTCAGGAGATATAACCCAAATAAGAAAGCTAATTCGCATTTTGCCCTCAGATTTTTTGGTAATATCAGGAGATGATTTTATGGCTTTGCCAACCATTACTGAAGGTGGCGCAGGTGTTATTTCTGTTTTGGGTCAAGGTCTGCCAAATGAATTTTCCAGGATGATAAAACTGGGATTAGAAGGCGAAGAAAAGGAAGCCTATACCTTGCATAATTCAATGATGGAGGGAATGAAATTAATGTTCAAAGAAGGAAATCCGGCAGGTATAAAATCGCTTTTGGAAGCCCATGGAATATGTGGCTCCGCTGTCCGTTTACCTTTAGTAGAAGCCTCGCCAAAACTCAAAGTTGAAATAGATGAATTTTTAAGAGTTTTTTCAAAAATCAAAGCGTAGTTTTTGGTAAGTATTTTGGCTTTTACGTTAATTTACCCAAAAACTTTAGAATTGAAAATGCCAAAATTAGGTTAAAACTTCTTCTATATCCGTTTTTATTGATCTTTCAGGTGTTATCTTCGTACAGAATTAATGTTTTTTATTCCGGCAATTATTCCTAATTTTGCAAAATGTTTTTCAGAACTAAACTTTTTTCTTTCCTACTCCTTATTGTTATTGCCTTAAATTCATGTGGTGAATACCAGAAGGTATTGAAAAAGCCTAATACTAAGGCGAAATATGAACTTGCAGAAAAACTCTATAATGAAGGGGATTTTAAAAAGGCTAATCGCCTATTGGAACAAATAGCTCCCAGCTATGTGGGCAAACCACAGGGTGAGCGGGTAATGTTCTTTTTTGCCAAGAGTTATTTTGAAATTGAGGATTACAATTTTGCTGGCTATCAGTTTGAACGGTTTTTAAAGTCATACCCCAAAAGTGATAAGGCCTCGGAAGCTGCATTTCTTGGGGCGAAGAGCTATTATATGCTTTCACCAAGATATTCTGTAGACCAGACTGATACCGATAAGGCTCTCACCAAATTGCAGCTATTTATAAATCTTTACCCGGAATCTGAGTATTTTGCAGAGGCTAATATTATGGCAAAGGAGTTAACAACTAAGAAAGAACGAAAAGATTTTGAAGTTGCAAAACAATTTACAAAACTAGGTAAGTCTTACATTTTGGATTACAGTATTTCAGCCATAGCGGCATTAGATAATTTTATTTCAGACAACCCTGGTTCAATATATCGCGAGGAAGCGCTTTACCTGAAAATTGAGGCAACTACAAATTTAGCCTTGAACAGCACAGAGAAACGTAAAAAAGAACGCCTCGAGGATGCAAAAATGGCCTATAACAATTTGTTCAAATACTTCCCGGAAACCAAATACGCCGAAGTAGCTAATGATTTGATTGAAGAAATAGATGAGCAGTTAAACAATTATTCCGAACAAGAAAACCTTTCAAAATGAATATGAACGATTTGAAGAATTCCAAAGCCCCGGTTTCAACAGTTACCATCAATAGAAACGAGTTTGATGAGAAGACAGATAATATTTATGAAGCCATATCTGTAACAGCCAAACGAGCAATCCAGATTAATTCTGAAATCAAAAAGGAACTTTTAGAAAAACTGGAAGAATTTGCAACTTATAGTGATAGTCTGGAGGAAGTATTTGAAAATAAAGAGCAAATTGAAGTTTCAAAATTTTATGAAAAACTTCCCAAACCACATGCCTTGGCTATAATAGAATGGTTGGAAGATAAAATATACTATAGGAATACAGAGAAAGACCAGCAGTAATATGTTGAGCGGCAAGAAAATCCTTTTAGGTATTACCGGAGGTATAGCTGCTTACAAGACCGCTTTTCTGGTTAGATTATTAATTAAGGCAGGCGCTGAAGTTAAGGTTATCTTAACTGAAAGCGCTCTTTCTTTTGTTACCCCACTTACATTGGCAACATTATCAAAGAATCCTGTACTTACCAGTTTTACACAGGAAGAAGAAGGGAGTGTGGACTGGAACAACCACGTAGAACTTGGCTTGTGGGCAGATATTATGCTTATTGCTCCTGCCACAGCCAATACGCTGAGTAAAATGGCGAATGGAACTTGCGACAATCTATTACTGGCTACCTATTTCTCAGCTAATTGCCAGGTATTCTTTGCTCCAGCCATGGATCTTGATATGTATAAACATCCGGCAACAAAAGCTAGTCTTAAAAAATTACAGACTTTTGGTAATATTATGATTCCTGCCGGTGAAGGCGAATTAGCAAGCGGATTATTTGGCGAAGGGCGTATGGCAGAACCAGAAGATATAGTTCAGTTTATGCAGGAATATATTTCCGGCACTTTACCGCTAAAAGGAAAAAAGATATTGATTACAGCCGGACCTACCTATGAAGCAATAGACCCGGTGCGTTTCATTGGTAATCATTCTTCAGGTCTTATGGGTTTTGAATTGGCAAAAGCCGCGGCTAAACTTGGGGGGAAAGTTATTTTGGTTTCTGGACCTTCTCATTTATCCGTAGATAATTCGTCTATAGAAATTGTTAGGGTGATATCTGCTCAGGAAATGTTTCATGCGGTTCATGAATATTATGGAGAGTGCGATATTGCTATAAGCGCTGCTGCCGTATCTGATTACAGACCAGGTCGCGTTTCTGAACAGAAAATAAAGAAAGACTCCGAAACCCTTCAAATTGATTTAGTTAAAAATCAGGATATTCTTTTGTCAATGGGAGATAAAAAGAAGAATCAATATTTGGTAGGTTTTGCCTTGGAGACTGAAAACGAGCTCGAGAATGCTAAAAATAAACTACTTAAAAAGAATTTAGATGCCATTGTTCTTAATTCACTGAATGACAAAGATGCAGGGTTTGGGAAATCAACAAACAAAATAACATTTATAGATAAGAATTTGGAGATAAAAACGTTTGAAGTAAAGAATAAGGCCGAAGTAGCCTTAGACATATTGAACGAAATCATCTACAGGGGTCATGCGTAATTTTTTAATTCTATTTTTTAGCCTTCTTTTTACCAATTATATTAATGCCCAGGAACTTAATTGTGAAATTACGGTTAACGCAGATCAGGTTAATCAGACCAACAGGCAAATATTTTTGACTTTAGAACGAGCTTTGAATGATTTTGTCAATAAAAGCCAATGGACGAACAGGATTTATAAGGAAAATGAGAAAGTTAATGCCAGAATGTTTATTACTGTTACGGACTACGCCTCTGACAGATTTAATGCGAATATTCAGATTCAGTCTTCTCGTCCCGTATTTAATACCTCCTATGAAAGCCCCATTTTTAACTATAAGGACAATGAGTTCAATTTTCGCTACATAGAGTTTCAACCCTTAGTATATAATCGAAATGTTTTTGAATCTAATTTAGTTGGTGTTATCTCCTATTATGTGTACATAATGCTAGGGCTTGATGCCGATACTTTTGCGCTGGAAGGAGGTACAGAATTCTATAAAGAAGCACAACAAATTGTAAACCAGGCTCAGGGATCTAGCTTCTCGGGTTGGAGCCAATCAGCTTCGAATAATAGAACAAGATTTGTATTGGTAGATAACCTGTTGTCAAATACTTTTAGAGAATACAGGATTGCCATGTACAATTATCATCGAAAAGGTTTAGATATATTAGGGGATAACAATAGCACCGGCAAGCAAGTAATTGCAGGTTCTATGAGATTGTTCGAGACTTTAACTCAAAGAAGGCCCAATGCATTCTTAATTCAAACTTTCTTTGACGCCAAATCTGAAGAAATACAAGATATCTTTTCTGATGGACCTAAAATAGATGTTGTTGCCCTAAAAGCGACGTTAAATAAAGTAGCACCATTTTATTCTTCTACCTGGGACGAAATAACCTATTAATCAGGTACTTTTCATTCCAATAATAATTTATCTTTACAGATCATATGAGTTAACTGTGCTGATAAATCTTTCTATAAAAAATTATGCATTAATTGATAATCTCAACGTAAACTTCACGAGGGGATTTACAACAATTACAGGTGAAACAGGAGCCGGAAAGTCTATTCTTTTAGGTGGCTTGTCTTTGGTTTTGGGTAAACGCGCAGATTTATCTTCGCTAAAAGATAAAGAGAGGAAATGTGTGATTGAGGCCGTTTTTGATATCAACAATTATAATTTAAAATCATTTTTTAAAAGACATGATCTGGAGTATGATTCCAATACTATTATAAGAAGAGAAATACATCCAAGTGGTAAATCCAGGGCATTCGTAAATGACTCTCCTCTTACGTTGGATATATTGACACAATTAGGGAAACGACTTGTTGACATACATTCACAGCACCAGACTTTACAGTTAACTGAGCACGATTTTCAATTAAAGCTTATTGATGCATTTGCTGATAATACCGCTATACTCAATGCCTACGCCAATAAACTAACAAAATACAAAACTGCCTTGCAGGAATTTGAAGAGCTCATTGAAATTCAAAAAAATGCAAATAAAGAACATGACTACAATTCTTTCCTGTTAAATGAATTAGATGCAATATATCTTGAAGAAGGACTCCAGGAGAAATTGGAAGATCAGTACCAGCAATTGAATAATGTTGAGACTGTTCTTGAAAATTTATCCAAAGGGGATCAAATACTGGGGGATGAACAAATAGGAATTTTGAGTTTGTTTCAGGAACTTAAGTCTATTTCGGTAAAATTGTCCCGAATTGGAAACAAGTTTACAAATCTCAAGGAGCGAATAGATTCCATTTTTATCGAATTAAAAGATGTCACCGAGGAAATGCAAATTCTTCGCGAATCTGTTGAACCAGATCCCGGAAAACTTGACGAAATCAATACTAAATTGCAGGTATTATATGACCTGCAAAGGAAACATGATGTAACCAATATATCTCAATTGATCGATATAAGGAAATCACTTGAAAACAAGGTTAGCGCAACACAAAATCTTGAAGAAGAAATTGAAGATAAAAAAAGTTTAATTGAGGGATTAAAAAAAGAACTTGATAAAGATGCCAATGCGCTATCTGTTCGCAGAAGGAAGGTAATTCCCGAAATAAGGGAAAAACTTGAAACTTCTTTGAGCTCGCTGGGATTGGCCAATGCTACCTTCAAAATTGAAATTGTCCCTGCTGAAGAATATAAAACTAATGGCAGGGATACACTGATATTTTTATTTTCTGCTAATAAGGGATCAGATTACAATACCTTAAAAAAGGTTGCTTCAGGAGGAGAACTCTCCCGTATTATGCTCGTTATAAAATCTATACTTGCGCGCTATGAGCAATTACCCACATTAATGTTCGATGAGATAGATAGTGGTGTATCGGGTGAAATATCGAACAGAATGGGAGATATTATGCACAAAATGAGCCGGAATATGCAGGTATTTTCAATAACCCACCTTCCTCAAATTGCTTCAAAGGGGGATCATCATTTCAAAGTGTTCAAAACTGATAAAGGTGATAGTACTCAAACCCAAATGAAAGAATTGCTGGAGGATGAGAGAGTATTTGAGTTGGCGGAAATGCTGGGAGGTAAAAGTCTTTCTGATTCTGCATTAGCGCATGCACGACAGCTTTTGAATTAAAAAGCAAACCCTCAATACGTTTTATTTTTCCCTTTAGTTTTGTGTTTCAAATATCCCGATAGAGCGGTTTTGTTTCTACTTTTTTAGATATCTTTGACTTCAAATTAACCAAAGCACTTTAACATGGCATATAATCTATTAAAAGGTAAAAAAGGAATTGTTTTCGGAGCGCTAGATGCAAATTCAATTGCTTGGAAAACTGCTGAACGCATTCATGAAGAAGGCGGTACGTTTGTATTAACTAATGCACCTATTGCTTTAAGAATGGGAACTATTTCTGAACTTGCAGAAAAAACCAATTCTGAAATCATTCCTGCAGATGCTACATCGATGATGGATCTTGAAAACCTAGTTGATAAATCAATGGAAATTTTAGGTGGAAAAATCGATTTTGTATTACATTCTATTGGAATGTCTGTAAATGTTAGAAGAGGTAATCCTTATACACATCAGGATTATAATTTCACAAAAACGGGTTGGGATGTTTCTGCATTATCATTTCATAGAACAATGAGTGTGCTTTATAATAAAGATGCTGTCAGCGAATGGGGAAGTATTCTTGCCTTAACGTATATGGCAGCACAACGGGTATTTCCGGATTATAATGATATGGCTGATAATAAAGCCTATTTGGAATCAGTAGCACGAAGTTTCGGGTATTTTTTCGGTAGAGATAAAAAAGTTAGAGTTAACACGATTTCCCAGTCTCCAACACCTACAACAGCAGGTAGTGGCGTTAAAGGATTTGATGGTTTCTTGGCTTTTGCAGAAAAAATGTCTCCACTTGGTAATGCAACCGCGTCAGAATGTGCAGATTATATTGTGACCATGTTCTCAGACCTAACTAAAAAAGTAACATTACAGAATTTATTCCACGACGGAGGTTTCTCCAATATGGGTATTAGCACCGCCATAATGGATGATTTCATGAAAAACAATGCTCCAGAAGTTACAGTAGCAGAGACTGTGAAGAAAGAGCGTAAAAAATAGAAATTGACTTTTAACTAGATATAAAAGGAGATCTTATGAAGACCTCCTTTTTTTTATGTCATTTTTCCCAAGTATGAGTTATGTCACCTTTTTAACGCAAAAGATGTTTTATTTTTGGAAATATTCGTTAAAAAATTCAAATAACACATATGAGACCACTAAAAATAGTTGTGCTTATTAAGCAAGTGCCAGATACAAGGAATGTTGGTCCGGATGCAATGAAGCCAGATGGTACTGTAAATAGAGGGAAGTTAGATACCGTATTCAACCCTGATGATTTACATGCTTTGGAATTAGCACTTAATTTAAAGGACTGTATCCCTGGAACCGAAGTTTCTGTTATGACTATGGGTCCTAGACGAGCAGCAGATATTATTAGAGATAGTTTATATAGAGGTGCAGATAATGGAATAATGATCTCAGATAAGCGTTTCGGAGGCGCAGATACTTTGGCAACAAGTTATACGCTTGTTAGAGCAATTCAAAAATTACCTTCTTACGATATCATTATGGGAGGAAGGCAAGCAATAGATGGTGATACTGCTCAAGTTGGTCCACAATGTGCAGAGAAACTAGGAGTCCCCCAAGTAACTTATGTAGAAGAAATTATTTCAATTACAAATGACCAAGTTATTGCTAAACGACGATTATCAAAAGGGGTTGAAACCGTTTCTTCACCACTTCCATGCTTAATGACTGTTCATGGTGCATCTCCCGCATGTAGATCTAAAGAAGCAAAACGAGTAATGCAATACAAATATGCTAGAACTAATTCTGAAATCCGTAAAAATGATGAGTTCATAAAAGCATTACATTCTAAAAGGCCATATTTAACTATACCGGAATGGGGGGTAGAAGATATTGATGCAGATGTTACCAAAATCGGACTATCAGGTTCACCGACAAAAGTTAAGAGTGTTGAAAGTATAGTTTTAACGGCGAACGAAGCAAAAGTATTATCAGATTCAGATTTGGATATTGAAAATATGATTAAGGAGTTAATTGACCACCATATAATTGGATGATCACTACTAAAAAAATTAAAATGAAAAGCGTATTTGTTTATTGCGAAGTTGAAAATCAGAAAGTTGCAGAAATAAGTCAGGAGTTATTATCAACCGGAAAAAAACTAGCTACTAAACTAGGTGCTCCTCTTGAAGCAATGATTTTTGGCAATCAGTTAGGTGGAATTGAAAGTCAGATTTCCCAATATGGTGTAGATCGAATATTTGTGGCAGACGATAAAAGATTGGAGCCGTATAGAACTTTACCACACTCAGCTATTGCAACTGATGTTTTAAAACGGGAAGAACCTCAAATAGTGTTATTCGGTGCAACATCTGTAGGTAGGGATTTGGCTCCACGATTAGCATCAGCCTTAAATTGTGGTTTAACTGCCGATACTACCATTTTGGATATTGGAGATCATTTTGTAAAAAAAGAAAAGAAAGAATATAAAGATTTACTCTATGCGATAAGACCAGCTTTTGGAGGTAGCATTATGGCTAATATTATCAACTGGGATCAACACCCACAAATGGCAACTGTGAGGGAAGGTGTAATGAAAAAAGAAATTTTTGATGAAAATTATAAATCAGAAATTGTTGAAATGGATGTAAACTCAATTGTAAGCGATGAACATTTTGTTGTAAAAATTATTGAACGGCATATCGAAGAATCAGATGTAAATCTTAAAGAAGCTCCAATAATTGTAGCAGGTGGTTATGGTGTTGGTTCCAGGGAAAATTTTGAACACCTTGAAGAATTGGCAGATTTATTGGGCGGTGAAATAGGAGGATCCAGAGCGGCTGTCGATGCAGGGTTTATAGACCATAATCGTCAGATCGGTCAAACAGGAACAACCGTAAGACCAAAACTATACATAGCTGCTGGTATTTCTGGAGCAATTCAGCATACAGCAGGAATGCAAGATGCTTCAATGATTATTTCTATCAATAGCGACCCTGAAGCACCAATTAATAGTCTTGCAGATTTTGTGATTCAAGGAGATTTAGGAGTTGTAATTCCTAAGATGATTAAATTTTATAAAGCAAATGCTAAGTAAGCGTTTTAAAAATAGAGTTATTCAATAACACAAAACCAAAAAAAGTAAAAATGGATAATTTTTTTAACGATACACCCGATTTTAAATTTCATTTAAGGCATCCTCTTTTTCAAAAAATTGTGGCACTTAAAGAAAAGAATTTCACGG
>JABDPH010000088.1 GCA_013042925.1 Eudoraea sp. | reverse complement strand
GTCTGTGGCTGCAATGCCACTGTATAATGCTATTTCGGCAAAGCTACTTCCCGGTTGATTTAAATGCATCATATTTCTTGTGAACTGGTAGTGGTAGCCAAACTTTTCGACTCTCATTTTCTGCGTTTGAATATTGTCGTCGCCTTCCGAAGATTTAAGAACGTTTTCATCTTCAGGAAGCATGTCTAAAGAGAGAATATCCGGCCATCCGTCATGATTAATGTCTGCAACATCAGTACCCATAGAGAATCTGGTAGTATGTCCAAAATACTTCTTTATGCCCTCGGTGAACGTTCCATCACCATTATTTAAGTAATAGTAATCATCTTCATGAAAATCATTGCCCACATAGATATCCGGGTATCCATCCTGATTAAAATCTGAAACAGCAACTCCAAGGCCATATCCATTAACACCACCAAAAATTCCAGCCTCTTCACTCACATCGATAAATTTTCCATTTTCGTTTCGAAGTAACTTGTCTCCGGTCTGGTAGTTTCGTTTTAATCTCAGGTCTGCCTTACCAAAAGACTCCTGTGTATGCACAGCATGATTTAGAAGGTAGATATCCAAATCACCATCCAGATCATAGTCTAAAAATGTAGCTGAAGAACTATAGGAATCGAAATCAAGGCCATATTCTGCAGCGCTTTCTATAAAAGTTGAATCTCCCTGATTGATGTAAAGTTCATTGTAGCCATCAAAACCGTTAATCCCAACCACAGCACAAACATAGATGTCCAACAAGCCATCACCATTAACATCACCCATTACTGACCCGGTATTCCAACTGCTGTTTCCGGCAACTCCGGCTTGTTCCGTTATATCTTCAAATTTAAGATTCCCCTTGTTTAAATAGAGTTTATTCTTAACCATATTTCCAGAGAAGAAAATGTCTGTAAGGCCATCATTATTTATGTCCCCAACAGCAACGCCTCCTCCATTATAGAAATACAGATAATCCAAAATATTAAGATCGTCTGTTTCCTCCAGTGTATTTTCAAATGAAATTCCGGTTTCTGCAGCATCAGGGTTAAAAAATAATTCACCTTCCCTGGAAGTGCAACTTATCAAACCTAAAGTCAGAAGAATAGCTGTCAGGAACTTATTCATTGAGTTCAAATATCTTAGGTTTATTCTCATTGATCGCGACTATTACAAAGGTCTTTCCTGTCTTATCCTTAAACTGCTTTAGATGCTTAATCTCGTCTTTAATAAAGAAACCACTGGTTTCATAGTCCTGCCATTCAAATCCCAGTGCACCATCTCCTAGCAGCACATTGCCATAATTACCATCTAATCTGGAATACTGGGGTCTGAATTCAAAATTATTTCCTCCCAGGATGAGGTCTATATTCCCATCATTATTTACATCGGTACAGGTGATGCCACATATACAGGATAATTGACTCCTTGAAGGAAGTTTAATAATTCTAAAGTTTCCACCACCCTCGTTGACTGCAATTACAGATTCAGAAATGGCCGATTTTTTCATAATTGAGTTCTCAAAAACTTCTTTTGGGAACAACTCCGATATGGTCTTGGTTGAATATTCAGATGCCTTTAGGTTTTGCTTTTTTAGAGCAACCATTTGAGCTGTCAGATCCTTTTTCTGATGGATAGGAAGATCCTTCCCATCAATATTTTGCGTTACTATTTGTTCAATAGTACCATTATCATCAAAGTCATTAACCCACATTTTCATTGGCCTATTCTCCTTAGGTTTATAATGCAGATTTTTTCCCTGATTACCCAGAATCAAGTCATTATCTCCGTCTTTATCTATATCAACGGCTTCCACAACATTCCACCATCCATGAAGGCTGTCCAGTGCAGAAGAGCTTAGGCTCAATCGGCGGCCTGAATTTTTAAAGATTTTTGGAGTTCCCCAGTCCTCAACGGTAATTAGGTCCTCTTTAGAATCCCCATCCATATCTGCCCAAATAGCGTTGGTGACCATCCCGGTATCTTTAAGGTCATAAGCATACCTTTCCGTGGCATCCTGAAAAGTACCATCACCATTGTTTTCTAAAAACAAATGATCAGGATCTATACCATAGGTGCCTACAACACTTCTTGAACCAATAAATAAATCTACATCTCCATCATTATCAAAGTCGTTAGGAGCAATAGTAGAAATGTTTGCGTATGCAGATGGCAATTTTGCGTCTGATTTTATAAAATTACCTCTTCCGTCGTTCAGGTAAATGCGGGCTCTGTAACCCCTTTCTTCTCCAACCTGATTCCCGCCTGAACCTACAATAAGATCCAAATCCAGGTCACCATCCGCGTCAAAAAAAGCTGCTGCCGTATCTTCATACTCTTTATCTTGTTCCAATACGCGTTGAGGTACAACACTTATCCTACCTTTTCCATTGTGTTTGTAAATAATCCCAGTTTGGTTTTTTGCCCCGCCAATAAATATATCTTCGTTTCCATCGCCATCTATATCACCTACTGCAAGGGCCGGACCTTCCTGCGAAAGTTGTTTGTAAATAAGACCTTCAAAATCAAAGTCATTGTAGTTATTCTCTTTGTGCGCGATTAGTTGATTATTTTGGATTTCTTTTAGTAAAGCTGATTTTTTCTCTTTTACTACAGGAGTGTATACCTCCGTTGCATCAGCATGTTTGAATGTAAGAAACTGATTTGGCGAAATATCTACCAGCTTTTCGGTTTTATCATCCGGCCAGATAACTCTCAAAGAATCTATGGTGTTTGTTGCTCCTAATCCAATAGTCATTATGTGATCCATGGATGATTGAAACCCCCGGGAAGGGATTAATTCTTGTAGAATTACATTTTCATAATAGTAGAGCATTACTGTTGTTCCAACCGCGAATTTATTTTCTTTTGTACCTTCAAACTGAAGCTTTATATACTTATTTTCTGTGATTGAAGTAGCATTGTTTTCATAAACGAATGATTCCATATTCACATTATTTACTACAATATCCAAATCTCCGTCATTATCGAGATCGCCATATGCAGCACCATTGGATAGGCTGGGAATAGCTAGACCCCAGTCTTTGTTGGCATTAGAAAATGTAAGATCTCCATTGTTTTTGTAGGCATAATTGGGCTGTGGTCTAATGGGCATTTTATTGATAATGGAATCTATAGATTCTTTCTTACCTGTTAAAACCATTTTCTGAATGATCTCATTAGCAAAAAAATCATTAAAGTCAAGATCCGTAAGATCGTGATTCATGCCATTGGTAATATAAATATCTCTTAGCCCATCATTATCCATATCAAATAGAAGTCCGGCCCAACTCCAATCTGTAGCATCTACACCGCTGAAATAGGCTATTTCTGAAAAAGATCCATTTCCATTGTTGAGCTGTAATGTATTTTGAATATACTGTTGGTAAAAGTCCTTGCTTTGTTTTAATTTATAGATGTTGTAACCTTCAAATTCCATAACCGATTTTACCCGTTGATCGGGTTCCGGAAGCATATCTGTTATAAAAATATCTGCATTCCCGTCGTTATTTATATCGGAAATATCAATACCCATAGCAGATAAAGAAAGATGGGAAGTCCAATCTTTGATTTCTTCATTAAAAGTGCCATCCTGATTGTTGATATACAGATAGTCTCGTTCATAAAAGTCGTTAGATATATAGATATCCGGATACAGGTCTTTGTTGATGTCTGTTATCATTACACCGAGGCCAAACCCAATAAGACTTCCGTAGATGCCTGCTTCCTCACTTACATCAACAAATTTCCCATTATCATTCCTTAAAAGCATATCCCCTACACCTTTAAAAATATCGGGGACTCCTTCCCAGTCCTGAGCCCTGGTATTTCTTTGTTCTGCGTATCCCAGGCTACTTACAGGGATATTACTATTGTTAAGGATATATGCATCCAGATCCCCGTCTTTATCATAATCAAAGAAAGAGGCATGTGTAGAAAACCCCGTTTTAGCCAAATTATATTCTGAGGCCATTTCTGTAAAAGTGAGGTCTCCATTGTTTATATAGAGATCATTATCATGATTATTTGCCTTCATATTACCGGCATTACTCACATAGATATCCAGTAATCCGTCCTGGTTTATATCAACCATAACAACTCCGGTAGACCAGGGTTTAGAACCTTTAACTCCTGCTTGTTCCGAGATATCTTCAAACTTTAAATTTCCTTTGTTGAGGTAAAGTCTGTTTGCCACCATATTGCCGGTCAAATAAATATCGGCCAACCCATCATTGTTTATATCGCCAATGGCTACACCACCACCATTGTAGAAATTTCTATACTTAAAGATGTTGAAGTTTTTTTGGTTTTCAACTTTGTTAAGGAAGTCTATGCCTGTTTGCTCTGAAGGCAAAAGGGTAAAGAGCGTTTTTTCATTGCTTGTTTCTTCCTTGGTATTTTCCTTCTCTGAAATACACGATATGGCAATTGAAAGCAAAAGTATAAGACCGGTTATTCTTTTTAATCCTGATGTATTCATATAGATTATTCGTTGTTTTTTGCCAAAATAATAGGAGAGTCATTATTTATGGTCACAATGTAGTAGTCACGTCCTGCTATAGTTATATTTTTCAGATCTCTTGCGGGTCCGGAAACGTCAAAATTCTGCTGGTTAACCATCACAAAACCTCCTTTCTGATCATTTTGCAAAATTAAGCCATGTAAGGCATCCATCCTACCTAATTGAGTGCTAATTTCATAATTATTACCTACAACTAACAAATCTTTAAAGCCATCTTTGTTGAAGTCATTTACTGCTATTGACTGTATACAAGAAGACTGTGCAATCAGGGGTAATTCCTGCTTTTTGAATTTTCCATTACCTTCATTTTCAAAATAACAACTGACCAATTCATAAACTTGCTTTTTACCGGCCTTTCTTAACTTAGCGGCAGTAAAAAGATCATTTAAGCTTGCCCTGGCAAAATTCTTATAAGAAAGGTATTCTTTGTTTAAATATGGCATCTGCTTAACCAACTCATCCTTTGATGCAAACGGGGTCTCTTTATCTTTATGAAAGTAGGTAACAATAGGATCTATAGTACCATTTTCATCAAAGTCATAACTATAAAGTGAAACAGGTTTTTGTCGGGAGGCCTTTAATTTAGTATTCAGACCCCAATTGCCACAGACCAAGTCTGTATCTCCGTCATTGTCAAAATCGTCCGCTATGATGGTATTCCACCAGCCATTGGTAAAATCAAGCCCATTGTTATTTTGCAATTCTAATTTGGTGCCATCATTCATGAAAACGGAAACGGACATCCAATACCCGACAGCAATAAGATCGTCATATCCATTATTGTCCAGATCTTTCCATAACAAGTCTTTGACCTGCCCAATTTTTTGAAATTCCGGAGCTAATTCAGCAGTGACTTCATCAAATTTACCATGCCCGTCATTTTTAAATAAATATTGATTAGGGATAGCCCCAAATGTCAGGGGAATTTGGTCAGAGGCCATGGTGATATCCAAATCCCCATCATTGTCAAAATCCGATGCAGCGACCGCGGAAGCGTTAAGTTGAATATTCTGAAATGCCAAAGAGTCTTTTTTGAAAATGCCTTCATAATTTATGTAAAGCCTTGGCTTGAGGGGGTTGCCAATTTTAAATTCATTTCCGCCGCTAACTACTAATAAATCGTCGTATTGATCTCCGTTGGCATCAAAAAATATATGTGATACATCCTCGCTTATTGCATCAGGCAGGAAGACAGCATCCTGCTCTCTTATAAATCTACCTAAACTATCCTGCATAAAGAGTGAAGAAGCTTGCCCCTTGGCACCACCAATAAAGAGATCATCTCTAGAATCTTTGTTAAAATCGCAAACAGATAGGGAAGGACCTTCATTTGTATTTACAAAGGGTACAAGAGGATCTCTGTTGAATTCAAGAGTATTTGGGTCTCTATGTTTAAAATCCAGTGTATCAGAAGCGTTAACAAGGAAACTTTTGACTTTTGACTGGGGTTCTTCATAAAAATTACCTCGAGCCATCTGCTCGTCCATGAATAGCTCTTGATTTGATTTGACAGATCTTATTGTTTGGTATTTTCCACCCGGCCATATTATATGCATGGAATCTATCAATGTGTCTTGTCCGAGGCCAAAATGAATTTTATTGGAAACGGCTGATAAGTATCCTTTGGTTACAAAATTTTCCTGTTTCAAAATACCATTTGTTGTATTTGCTATCAGTTTAGTCCCAATGCCAAACCTGTTTTTCTTATCGCCGCCTAATGTGATTTGAAGGTAATTATTGTCAGTATTGGAATCTGACTTATTTTCAAGAAGATAGGCCTCTTCATTTATGTTGTTCACAACAATATCCAAATCCCCATCGTTATCCAGGTCTGCGTAAACACAACCATTGCTAAAAGATAATTCCTGTTTATACCATTCTTTGGTAACATTTTTAAAAGAAAGGTTTTTTTCATTCTTGAAAAGGTAGTTTGCTACTTTCTTTTCTGGTAGCTCTTTAATAAATGCCATATCTGTTTCAGTCATACCGGCACTTATTCTTTTTTGAATATTCTCATTGGCTATAAAACTTATAAAATCCATGTCATTTGTGGCACCTTTAATTCCATTGGAAATATAAATGTCTTTATAACCATCATTGTCATAATCTGCAGCCAAAACACTCCAGGACCACTCTGTAGCCGAAATCCCGGATAAGTTTCCAATTTCACCAAAATTTGAAGACCCCAGATTTAAGTGCAGGGTGTTTTGCATATACTGCGGGGCATATCCATTTTTTAAATAGTATTGGTAAGTAGGATATGAATACTCTAATCCTGAAGTTTTATAGGTTTCCAAATCTTCAGGGAGCATATCTAATGAGAGGATATCGGTTAGTCCGTCGTTGTTTACATCTACCAGGTCGTTACCCATAGAATAATGCGTTGTATGTCCAAGGCGCCTATTATCTGACGAAATAAGTTCGTTAAAAGTCCCATCACCCTGGTTTATATACAAATAGTCATTCTCAAAAAAATCATTACCAATATAAACATCAGGGTATCCATCATCATTGAGGTCACTAACTCCAAGTCCCAAACCATATCCTATTTTTCCCTGGAAAATCCCTGCTTTTGCTGAAACATCTTTATATAAACCATCATCATTCCTGTAGAGGCGATCACCAGAAAGTGAATCTATTTCTAAACGCTGAGATCCCTTTCCATACGTATGGTTAGGATGTACCGAATGATTTAATAGGTACATATCCAAATCTCCATCCAGATCATAGTCAAAAAATGCGGCCTGCGTTGAGAGTCCACTAAAATCCAAACCATACGAAGAAGCCTCTTCACTAAATCTGGGAATACCTTTTTCATCTATACCCTTATTGATAAAGAGTAAGTTTCTGCCTTTCAAGCCACGGTACTTGCTTGCTTTGCAAACATAAATGTCAAGCAGGCCATCATGGTTAATGTCAACATGGGTAGCTCCTGTGGTCCAGTTTCCGGAATTACTAATCTGGGCTACATTGGTGACATCTTCAAATTTTAACTCTCCTTTGTTAATGTAGAGTTTATCTTCACCCTGATTAGATGCAAAATATAGGTCTGTCAGTCCATCATTATTAAAATCGGCTGAAACTACACCGGCTCCATTGTAATAATAGAGATAGTTTAGGATATTAAGCTCTGGGGTATCATTTAACTGGTTATTAAAATAAATTCCGGTATAAGAAGAATCAACTTTCATAAACAGCTTTTCCTTCTTTTCACTACAAGCGGTAATTAGTATAAACGCGCTTAAAAAAAGTCCTAAGATCCTTTTCATTTATTCTCCAAAATTGGTTGGCAAGATAATGAAATCGGGAGAAATAGGAATGTAATACGAGTTAATGTTTAGCCTGATAAAGTTGCAAAGCAGATGTCTGTCAACAAGTTATATTTTGCGCGTGATAAGGGAATTAGAAGTGAAAAATAAGGCGCCGAATATGTTTGAATCCTTATTTTATTTATTGCAATTTTAACCATTAATTAGTTCCAAAACAAGGCATAAATGGTGGCAATAATGATCATCGCAGCGAATGCCCCTATATTGAATTTGGGACTCGTTTTGAACAATTCATTTGAAAGCGGGATTCCTTTCGGATCAACCTGGCCCTTATTCTGATTAAGGCTTACCAGGATAATAACCAGCATGGTAAGCAGCGTAGTGTATCCCATCTGGTCCATAAATGGAACATCCACAAAAATGGGGCTGTCCGACCAACCGCTAGGAGCCACTTTAAAATAAAATGCTATAGGTATAGACGCCAATGCACCAGCGATAGCGCCTCTATTGGTTGTTTTCTTCCAGAATAAACCTAACATGAAGACGGCTAAAATCCCGGGACTGACTAATCCGGTCCATTCCTGAATGAACTGAAATGCCTGATCTATACCACCCAACAATGGGGCCATGATACATGCAATAACAAGTGCTACCGCTGCGGTCATTCGTCCAACATTTACCGTTTTTTTGTCAGAAGCATTTTTGTTTATGTA
>JABDPH010000084.1 GCA_013042925.1 Eudoraea sp. | reverse complement strand
TACGATGGGCAGCGCTATTGCATGATATAGGTAAGGCCCCTACCAAAAAGTTTGATAAAAAAATAGGTTGGACCTTTCACGCACATGAGTTTGTAGGTTCTAAAATGGTATACACTTTATTTAAAAGATTACGTATGCCGTTAAACGACAAAATGAAATTTGTCCAGAAAATGGTACGAATGAGTTCAAGGCCCATAATTCTTTCACAGGATAATGTAACAGATTCAGCGGTCAGACGATTAGTATTTGATGCCGGAGAAAATGTTGATGATCTTATGACCCTTTGTGAGGCAGATATTACTACAAAAAATCCCAGAAAACAGAAAAAGTATAAAAACAATTTTAAGATTGTCAGACAAAAAATCATTGAGGTAGAAGAACGCGATCATTTAAGAAATTTTCAACCTCCTATAAGTGGCGAGGAAATAATGAAAACTTTTAATCTTAAACCCTCTAAAGAAATTGGCATCATCAAGGATGCAATAAAAGAAGCCATTCTGGAAGGTGAGATACTAAATGAATATGAGCCGGCATATAACTTTATGATCAAGAAAGGCCTGGAATTAGGCCTGGAGCAAAGGTAAAAAAGTCAAAATTTTGACAATAATCATTAGCCTGTAAATGAGTACCATTGTTTTATTATAGTGGATTTGATCTCAAAATTAATATCTACTTATAAAAACAATTCTAAAGGTTGTTGACTAAAAGAATGGTAATTTTGCTTTAAATTTTAAGCTGCTATGAAATGGAATTTTAGAAATGCTGCCAAAATTACTTTGGTGCTTGTTTACCTGGTAATCATAGCTGGAGCAGTGGTTCGCATGACAGGTAGTGGAATGGGTTGCCCCGACTGGCCTAAGTGTTTTGGCTATTATATCCCTCCCACTGATGTATCTCAATTACAATGGCAACCGGAATTTTCTTATGATCGTGGGCAGGTTATTATTCGTGAAGAATCTCTATGGGTAGCTAAATCAGATTTCACCACCGGGAACAATTACAATGAAATTAATTGGGAGCCGTATCAAAAACATGACTATGCTGTTTTTAATGCCCTTCATACATGGATTGAATTTATTAATAGGCTATTTGGTGCTCTGGCTGGTATGGCCACTCTTTTCCTGGCCATTGCATCGTTTTCATTTTGGCGAGAAGATAAAAAAGTTACCTTAATTTCCTGGTTGATTGTATTTGGAATGGGCTTTCAAGCATGGTTGGGCGCAACAGTTGTATATTCTGTTCTTGAACCTGTTAAAATTACAATGCACATGGTTATGGCCCTAATTATTGTAGCCCTATTGGTCTATCTGATTTATAGTTCAGATTCCATTTCTGCAAATGGAAAATTTGATAAAAAAGTATCGCTAACCTTATGGATCGCTTTAGGCCTAACAATGGTTCAAATAATTATGGGCACGCAGGTAAGGCAGTTTATAGACCATCAAATAGATCTCCTTGGGCAAAATGCTAAAGATATTTGGCTACTTAATCCCTCCTTACAATTTTATCTCCATCGATCTTTTTCAATTTTAGTAGTATTGATCAATCTTTACCTGGCATATTCTATTTATCAGAAAAAACTTGGGCATTCGAAAATTAACTGGGTTTTAGGTCTTCTTTTTGTTGAAGTAATTACCGGGATTGTTATGTATTATTTCCATTTCCCCTTTGCAAGTCAGCCACTTCATTTAATATTGGCGGCATTTCTGTTTGGCATTCAATTCTATTTGGTTTTGGAAGCCACAAAAGGAAAATTAAGTCGGAAAACTTTGTAACTTTGCCCCTACTCATAAATTAGAGTATATGATTTATAAAATCAGGATAATCCTGGATACTCAAGAAGATATCTTTAGGGATATAGAAATAGAACATCATTCTACACTCGAAGATTTTCACAATACGATAACTCAGGCCTTTGGTTTTTTAGGCAATGAGATGGCTTCTTTTTACACTTGTGACGAGTTGTGGAACCAGGATGAAGAAATTCCTCTTTTTGACACTAGTGAAGGTGGTACCCATGTTCGTTTAATGAACGAAATTTCATTAAAGGATATCCTTACTGAGGAAACACCTAAGCTCATTTATGTATATGATTTTTTTAGTATGTGGACATTCTTTATTGAATTGGCAGATATAGTAGAAAAAGAAGATGGCAGGCACTATCCTAATGTTATATTCAGTTTTGGTGAATTACCGGACTCACCACCGGAAAAGAAATTTGAATCAGATCCATCCTTTGATTTTGATGAACCTTTGGAAAACTATGATGATATGGATTTTGATGAAAATTGGAATTAGGTTATTCATACTTAAATCAAACAAAGCCCCGGCTTATTTGATCTCCGCATAATTAATACCATCCTAAAAACACTTAATAAACTTTAAGTCTAATCTCCAACAATTATTATGATCAATCTCTATGCTACCCAAATTCAAAGTATCTCACTCCACCATATAGGTAACAAAAGTAAAGCAGAACCTATATTCCTTTCCAAAGAACCTTTTAATGCGGACGGCGAAACCAATGGTCTGTTAAAGGAATTCTTCTTAAAACCTTTTCGAGAAAAAGAAGAATACTATTATCGTCTTACCAATGAGGTAGATGTGGAATTTAATGAAGTTTATAAACTTGTTTCTGAAATTTTTGAAAAGCCGGAAAAGTCTCATGATCTATCTCTAAATCTGACCAAACATTTGTATAATCAATCCAACCATCCCCATATAAAAAGTGGGGAGATTTATATTACTTATCTGACAGATATACTCCTGGATAATGAAAAAACAGATGCGATCGGTATCTTTAAAAGTGAAATAAAACAGGATTTTATGCAGTTTGCTGAAAACGGAGCCAATTTGGATTTACTCGTTCAAAAAGGAATCAATATCAATAAACTGGACAAAGGTTGTTTGATATTTAACGTCAATAAATCTGATGGTTATAAGGTATTATCC
>JABDPH010000073.1 GCA_013042925.1 Eudoraea sp. | reverse complement strand
GCTTAAAAAGCTGATATTAGTGAATTGAACCCGATCTTATGAATAAGAAATCTACTTTATCGTACTTCCTGTATGTTTTTTGTGCTTTTTGTGTTATGTGGGCTTTGTACGTGATACTGTTCTTAAGATAATACTCCAAAGATTTAGTTATAACAGAATTTTAACCGGGCTGGTACTGGTCAAATAACAATACATTAATCCACGCTACTTGTATTGGTTCCTAAAACCTTTTTTGCCTTTTAGCTTAATACTTTTAACTCTAGATCAAAGTCACTTTCTCGTAATCACCCCTTTTTTTTAACCCATCAGGGCCGGTTTACTGCTCAAATTATGGTTCTTAATGGGCAGCTCGCGAATTCGTATTCCGGTTGCATTGAAAATAGCATTGGCAACTGCTGGTGCAATGCCTGGGGTACTGGGTTCGCCAGCGCCACCGGGCCAGTTATCACTATTAATGATATAGGTTTCTATATTTGGGGATTCATTCATACGAAGCATTCTATAGTCATGAAAATTACTCTGCATAACTGCGCCGTTTTCAATCGTAATATCCCCGTATAGGGCAGCTGTAAGGCCATAGACGATCCCACTCTCCATTTGGGCTGTAAATCCATCGGGGTGAAAGGCAAAGCCAGGGTCGGCAACGCATACTACTCTATGTACTTTTACGGTATTCTCAATTACTTCTATTTCTGCGACTTGAGCGACAATAGTACCAAAAGACTGGTGAATTGATATTCCCCTGCCCCAGTTATCCGGTAAGGATTTATCCCAGTTGGCTTTTTCGGCGGCCTTATCCAAAACATTTAAAAAACGGGGAGCATTAGTTAGGTGCTCTCGTCTAAACGCATAGGGATCTTTATTCGCTTTGTAAGCCAATTCATCCATGAAAGACTCAGTAAAGAATGCATGCATTGAAGAATCCACACTTCGCCAAAAGCCCCAGGGTATATGTGTAATACTTTCCGAATAGTGAATATATTGATGTTCAACATCATAAGGAATATGAGGGGCTTCCTCTGGATCATGCTTGAACACGAATTGATTGTTCCAGGATGTGACTTTACCCGTATCGTTTAGGCCGGCCTTAAAACGACTTATATTGGCTTCTCGATAATGATCTTGTCTCGTATCTTCTTCACGGGACCAGATGAGTTTTACTGGATAATCTACTTCTTTGGCAATCAGTGCCGCTTGCACGGCAACATCGGGCATCGCTCTGCGTCCAAATCCACCACCCAAATATTGATTGTGCACCTGTACGTTTTCCCGATCCATATCTAATGCTTCTGCCACGCTATTTGCAAACCCCAGTGGATTTTGGCTACCTACCCAAATCTCACAAGTTTCATCATGTAAGAAAGCAGTACAGTTCATAGGTTCCATTGTGGCATGGGCTAAATAAGGGACGCGATATTCTGCCTCTACCCTATTATCCGTATCGGCTAGGGCACTTTCAACATCTCCTTTTTTAACATCTTTCTTTTCATCGCCTTCGGCAATGGCCCTATCCATATCCCTTAAATACAAGTTATAGATATCCTCTTGTCCTACACCATCATTCTCAGTTTCCATGAATTCAACCGACAATTTATCCAAAGCCATTTGTGCTAACCAATAACCATCTGCGATGACTGCGACTGCACCTTCTAGACTTACTACTTTGTGAACCCCTGGCATATCTTTAATTGCCTCTTCATCAACTGTCTTAAGCTTCGCACCAAAAACGGGGGAAGCCTTAATCGCTGCATATTTCATGTTAGGCAAAGTAACATCTATGCCAAAAGATGCGCTTCCATCCACTTTTTCAGGAATATCAAACCGGTTGGGCGACGTTCCCATAATCGTAAATTCATCTGAGGTCTTTAAACGGGGTTTTGAAGGCTGGGACAAGTTTGCTGCCTTTGCTACAAACTTACTGAAAGGTTCGGAGCGATTAGTTGCCGTATGGGAAATATAACTATCCTTTACAATCAATTCGTTGGGGTCAACATCCCACTGCTCCGCAGCAGCCTCTAGCAATACCGCCCGTGCCGCAGCTCCGGCTACGCGCATAGCGTGCATCCCTGTACATCGTACAGAGGCGCTACCGCCGGTAATTTGTAAACTCATTTGACTAGTTGCAGTCAAAAAGATACCGTCAACAGTGCCTATAAGTATTGATGGAATGTCTTTCCCTCCCATGATAAATCCCTTTGCCAAAGCGTAATTGGCATATTCCTTTTTTCCTGGAGCCTCCAACATAGTTACCGTTTTCCAGTCGGCATCCATCTCATCGGCCAACATCATTGGTAGCGATGTATGTACGCCCTGCCCCATTTCGGCATGCGGAACAACCACCGTAGTCGTATTATCTGCAGCTATTTTTAACCAGACGTTTAATACCGTATCACCTTCACCGGCAATCATACCTTTTACTTTCTTAGCTCGATTTCCCGGTCTAATCGCTACGCCCAACACCAATGCACCACCGGTAAGAACCCCTGTAGTAATAAATGCCCTTCTGCTCCATTTACCCATTGTTTTCGTTTTTAAGGTTTGCTATTTCTGTCAGTGCTAGCCGCTCGTTTAATCCCTTTACGCACCCGCGGATAGGTCCCACATCTGCAGACATTACCACTCATGGCCAGGTCTATATCCTCATCAGTGGGAGTCGTATTATTTGATAGTAAGGCATGGGCGGCAACGATCTGCCCAGATTGACAATACCCACACTGGGGAATCTGCTCATCGATCCAAGCCTGTTGTATTACATGCAATTCATTTTCATTGGGAGCAATGCCTTCAATGGTGGTAATTTCTTTATCCTCGGCCTGTTTAACAGCGGTGAGGCAAGATCGTACGGGAAT
>JABDPH010000118.1 GCA_013042925.1 Eudoraea sp. | reverse complement strand
GGCTTGTTCGTTTTTGATCTACAATGTTATGTTAAAAACAATAGCTAAGAAAACAAAAAAACAATAACTTTGTATAAATTAAAATTATTGAATGCAGAAAAGTAAAGCGAGTGCAGATGAGTTAATTACCTTAATCTTAGATGGAATAGAAGAAGTTAAAGGACTCGAGATAAATGTACTTGACCTAAGGGAAATAGAGAATACTGTCTGTGACTACTTCATAATTTGTAATGGCACTTCTAATACGCATGTAAATGCGATAGTAAATTCAATCCAAAAAACAGTAAGCAAGGCAATAAAAGACAAACCCTGGCATGTTGAAGGATCTGAAAATTCAGAATGGGTACTGTTAGACTATGTAAACGTGGTTGTTCATGTATTTCAAAAACATATAAGAGAATTTTATGATGTTGAGGGGCTTTGGGGAGACGCAAAAGTCACTATGGTAGAAAGTAGTTTTAATCAGTAAAAAAAGACAATGGCAAAAGATAATAATACCCCGCAAAAGAAACCGAGATTCAGTTCCTGGTGGATATATGGCTTGATTGCCATATTCTTAATTGCTTTCCAATTCTTTGGAAGCGATAATTTGGCATCTACCAAAAAAACAACTACTTCTGAACTACAGGAATACCTGAGAAATGGAGATATTACCAAGATATTGATTATCACCAATACCAATCAGGCTAAAGTTTTCCTATCTGATGAAGCACTCGCCAAGGATGTGCACAAAGATGTATCAGAAAAACCTTTGTTTCCTTCAACAGGTTCTGTTCCACAATATGTACTGGACTATGGGGATTTGCAAATTTTTCAAAATGAGATAACCGAAATAAAAAAGGAGAATAACTTAGATACCATAGTAGAATTTGATAAAGAGTCTAATGTCTTTATGGAATTGCTATTATCTATTCTTCCATTTGTATTGATTATTGGGATATGGATTTATCTCATGCGCAGAATGTCAGGAGGCGCTGGAGGCGGTGCCGGTGGTCAGATATTCAATATTGGCAAATCTAAAGCTAAGTTATTTGATGAAAAAACAGATACCAGGACTTCTTTTAAAGACGTTGCAGGCTTAGAGGGAGCCAAAGAAGAAGTGGAGGAAATAGTAGAATTTTTGAAGCACCCTGATAAGTATACCTCTTTGGGCGGTAAAATTCCTAAAGGTGCTTTGCTTGTGGGACCTCCGGGAACAGGTAAAACCTTGTTGGCGAAAGCTGTTGCAGGCGAAGCAAAAGTTCCGTTTTTCTCCTTATCAGGATCGGATTTTGTAGAAATGTTTGTTGGTGTTGGTGCCTCAAGGGTTAGAGATCTGTTTAAGCAAGCAAAGGACAAGTCTCCGGCAATCATATTTATTGATGAAATAGATGCCATAGGACGGGCAAGAGGTAAGAATAACTTCACAGGATCTAATGATGAACGTGAAAATACCTTAAACCAATTACTGACAGAGATGGATGGTTTTGGCACAAATACCAATGTAATTGTATTGGCTGCTACCAACAGAGCTGATGTTCTGGATAAAGCTTTGATGCGTGCAGGTAGGTTTGACAGACAGATTTATGTAGATCTTCCGGATATCCGGGAAAGAAAAGAAATTTTTGAAGTACATCTTAGACCTATTAAAACCTCTGAGACACTAGATCTTGATTTTCTGGCCAGACAAACACCAGGATTTTCCGGAGCAGATATAGCCAACGTCTGTAATGAGGCAGCACTTATTGCAGCTCGTAAGGAAAAAAAGGCAGTGGGCAAACAAGACTTCCTTGATGCGGTAGACAGAATTGTTGGTGGTCTTGAAAAAAAGAATAAAATTATTACCCCAGAAGAAAAGAAGACCATTGCATATCATGAGGCTGGTCATGCAACAGTAAGTTGGATGCTTGAACATGCTGCACCATTGGTAAAAGTTACAATTGTACCAAGAGGTCAGTCTCTTGGTTCAGCATGGTATTTACCAGAAGAACGACTTATTGTTCGTCCGGAACAAATGCAGGATGAAATGTGTGCTACTTTAGGAGGAAGGGCTGCAGAGAAAGTGATATTTGATAAAATATCTACTGGTGCCCTAAGTGATTTGGAAAAGGTAACTAAGCAGGCGCGTGCAATGGTAACGATTTATGGGCTAAATGACGAAATTGGAAACCTTACCTACTACGATTCCTCAGGTCAAAATGAATATGGGTTTACCAAGCCATATAGCGAAGATACCGCTCAGGTAATTGATCAGGAAATTTCCAAATTAATTGAAGAGCAGTATATACGAGCTATTGATGTGCTGAAAAAAAATAAAGATAAACTTATTGCATTGGCTGAGCGCTTATTGGAAAAAGAAGTTATCTTTAAAGAGGATTTAGTTAAAATTTTCGGTAGTCGCCCTTTTGAAAAAGAATTTGATCAAAAAGGTCAGGAAATAGTTTCTACTGAAAAGCTTACACCTGAAGAATCTACCGAAGAAAATAATTAGTAATTCTAGGCGTTTTTTAAATAAATTGAGTATTATTTGAAGACTAGATATATCGATGGGTCTATTTGACAAGCTATTTGGCGGTGGTAAAAAGAAAGTTTCCAAAGAAACAGTGGAAACCAGAGGTATGCACATGCCCGACCTAAATATTCCTGTTGATGAGAAGTTTACTATTCATTTCAAAAAGAATGGCGGTAAATTCATTTATTGCGATTCTTTCGACGAAGTTTCTGAAGCCTTAAAAAATATAATTGAAGAAAATCATTGGGAGGAAAATCTTTTCTTTGTAATGAACCCTCGCTTAAAAGAGAAATTTTCCAAGGACAAAATACGGTATACAGATAAGGCAAGTGAAAGTGAAATTTTCTTTACTACTTGTGAACATTTGGTAGCTCAAAACGGATCTATATTGGTTTGTTCCAACCAGCTTAAAGAAAAGAAGCTAAACGAAGTGCCAGATAATGTTATTGTTTTTGCAACAACCAGTCAGTTGGTGGATACTATTGGTGAAGGCTTAAAAACAATCAAAAAAAAATACAGACAAGGTATTCCTGCAAATATTACTACTATTAAACATTTTCAGGGAACTGAAGAAAATGCGAATGATTTTCTAACCTACGGAAGCAGCACAAAGCACTTGTATTTATTACTTATGGAAGACCTTTAGTATGAAAGAACTTCTTAGGCGATTATTGACCGGAGCTGTTTATGTAATTCTACTTCTTTCTGCCGTTTTTCTAAGTTCAGATGCATTTGACTTTCTCTTTATGGTTTTTGGCCTTGCTTGTTTGTATGAATATAAAAGATTGGTATCCCTCAGGGGATACTATATTTTTATAGCCTATCTAGGTCTATGGTGGGCTTATATTTATCTTATAGATGATAAAATTTTGATCAATGTACTCATGTTTCTGACCATCATTGTGAACTTTAGTTTGATTTACTACTTATTTTCTAAAAAGAAAAAAATCTATTATAATTACGAAAAATTTATTGCAGGTCTTTTCTATGTTGGAGGCGGATGCATTTTTTTGACTATGATCCCATATAAGGACAATGAATTTGCCAAATACCTAATTATGGGAATTTTTATATTAATTTGGGTAAACGATTCATTTGCCTATGTTGTAGGCAAGACATTGGGGCGTACAAAACTATATCCGGCGGTATCGCCTAAAAAGACTATTGAAGGAACCATAGGAGGATTGGTTTTTACTTTGGGAGCTGCCTATATTATGGCGAAATACGAAGACATCGTAAATCCCACACAATGGGTTATATTGGCCGGTGTTATAGTGCTAGCCGGGAGTTTGGGTGACCTGGTTGAATCTAAATTAAAGAGACAGGCTGGTGTTAAGGATAGTGGTGCCATTTTGCCGGGACATGGCGGCATGCTAGATCGCTTAGATAGTTTAATATTTGCTGCCCCTTTTGCTTATTTAACTTTAATGTTGTTTTCATATGTTTCATAGAGAAGGCCAGAAAATTATATTGACAACTTTTTTTAGCGTTGGTATCATAGTTGTATTGGCTCAATTTTATATCGCCGAACCTTGGATAAAGAATACAGTCCAAATTTTGGCTTTAATATTACTAGTTTTTATTCTCCAGTTTTTTAGAAACCCAAAGAGAGTCATTAATAAAAATTTTAATGATATATTGGCTCCTGTTGATGGCAAAGTGGTGGTTATTGAAGAAGTAGAAGAAAAGGAATATTTTAAAGACAGACGTATACAGGTTTCCGTATTTATGTCACCAACTAATGTTCATATAACACGTTATCCTTCTAGTGGAGTTATTAAATACTCTAAATATCACCCCGGCAAATACCTTTTGGCCTGGCATCCAAAATCGAGTGAAGAAAATGAGCGCACAACAGTTGTAATTCATACTCCAAAATTTGGTGATATTCTTTATAGGCAAATAGCGGGCGCAATGGCAAGACGTATCATAAATTATGCAGAGGTTGGAGAAAATGTACAGCAAGGTGCAGATTCCGGCTTTATTAAATTCGGTTCAAGAGTAGATTTGTTATTGCCATTAGACAGCGCTATTACTGTAAAATTAAACCAGAAAGTGGTGGGTGGCAGAACCTGCGTAGCCACAACTCCTCATAGGGATGAAGAATGATAAATTAAATAGCGAATTTTTAGCGGCAGTGCAACTGGTAAATGAATATAAAAATCCGTTACCCGCAGACTTATTATTGAAATTATACGCATACTATAAAATTGCCAATAAAAACTATAACAACCCCGGAAGCAAGACTCCATTAATAAACGCTTTTAAGGCAAATGCTTTAATTCAAGCCCAGAATATTGATCGGAAAGAGGCTATGAAACTATATGTGAATTTAGTGCAAAAGGAGATTGTTAACAAGCAATAAGAATAGCTATTCGTAAAGATCCTTAATATCAGCATTGCACAGATCATAAATCAAATTACCAAATCTTAGGGATACATCTTTAAAGAACTGCTCACCCTTTTCCTTAGTGGCAAATTCAGGATTCCCCACACCAGTGTCTTCACTTATTTCTGACCATTTTCGTTCTGCCCATAACCAACCCTCATTGAATGCCTTTATCTTAAATTTTTTGGAATTACCCGAGCCCCATTTATCCTTGGGCAACACCAATTCAGGTTTTAGATGTAACATAAGACTTGTCTCCATTTCTTCTGCATGATCACCTGCTTTTTCAAAGTAGTCCGATCTGTTCATGGCTTGGAACCAATTGGAGAAACAAATAAACATATCAGGATATTTTAGTCCTAATTCTCTAACCAAAGGCTTAAAATTATTTCCTCCATGACTGTTAAAGATCAAAAGTTTTTTAATGCCCTGTCTATTTAAGGTTTCTATAATGTCGTTCAAGATAGCCAGCTGCGTTGTGGGATAAATATTTATATCAAGATAGATATCAGATTGTCCCGTATTTACACCAAACGGAATCGTGGGCAATACAATTGGTTTTGCACCCTTTTCCCAAGCAATTTTGGCCGAAGCGGCTGCAAGATAATCAGCTTCATAAATATCTGTGGCATATGGCAAATGATAATTGTGTGCTTCTGTAGCTCCCCAGGGTAGAATTGCCATATCAAAATCTTCAACTTTGTTAGCTTCCCAATTAGATTCAGCAAGTATGTATGGTCTTATACCCATATTCAATTTTTATAAAACTGCTTTAGCAGTTAATGATTCTCTTTCTATATAAGTAAAATAAACACCCCCCAGCATTGTAATAACAAAATACATTGCTACTATATAACTTCCGCCTGAAAGCTGCACATTAATGCCAAACCAATCTCCTGTAATAAAAATGAGAAAAAGACCAAGTATGCCCCGGGATAGTTCAATCCACACAGCATTTTTGCTTCTATCCATGAGTGTGGTATAGCCATATATTCCAAGAAATACAAAGGCTCCGAATATGATTAGACCATTAAATCCAATTTCGGCATAGTTATAAAACATAAATAGTAATAAAATCAAAGTAGCTAACATTTGAAAAATTGCGTAACCTTTAAAAGCAAGAGAAGCCTTAGTATTATACCTTCTAAAATGATATACATCCTGAATAACACTTACCGGATATTTCTCTTTTACATCAGCCGGCCTCCAACCTGTAGGCATAAACCAAATCCTTACTTTATCCCAAAAGTTGTTTGTACGCCAGGCGTCTTTAATTAAACGCCAGATATGCTGGAAATTAATAAGCAATGGATTCCAGGTGCGTGCGGGCTTCAAAATTCCGTATTGTGGAGGCACCTCGGCAAGTTCTTCCTGAAAAGTTCCAAACATACGGTCCCATATACACAATACCTGACCAAGGTTTTTGTCTATATATTCCGGATTTATTGCATGATGAACCCTATGCTGGGAGGGTGTAACAATTACATATTCTAACCAACCCATTTTCCCTATGTGCTGAGTATGATACCAAAATTGAGCAAAAAGATGTATTGGGGCCAGAATAGCTATAACCTTTGAAGGAACCCCCAGAAGTGCTGCAGGAAGTAATAAAAGAGGAAAATAGCCAATTAAATTAGAAACTGACTGGCGCAAGGCACATGCCAAATTAAATTCCTCACTACTGTGGTGAATAACGTGTTGATTCCAAAAAAAATTAATATGATGGCTTAGCCGGTGATTCCAGTAACCGGCAAAATCAATTACAATAAAAGCAATAACCCAAACTAACCAACTGGCTTTAATTTCTGTCAAGGCAAGGTTTTCAAGCAAATACGGATAACTAACAATTATGATACCCAGACCAAGAGTATCCTTTAATATATTAGTCAGACCAGAACTGATACTGCTAACTGTGTCAAGAACCTTATACTTCTGATTTTTTACAAAGTAACCATAGAGTATTTCTATACCCAATAAAAAAATAAAAAAAGGAATGGCATAAAGGAGTGCAGTTGCGTAAGATTCCATTTAAAAATATATGCTTCACTCAAAGATAGAAAAATTCAGCAATTGACGATTGGGTTAAATTATTTGGTAGTGTTTGCTATTTGAAAGGACCAACCATTATATGTGCTCTATGGGTTCCGGGATCCATCAGCCATGGCATTCCGGGTGCGTGAGGTTTACTGGGTAGCCCTGTAGATTCAGTTGTGGCGAATGGTGTATATATTACATATCGAAACTTGCCGTCTTTTAAAGCACCGGTAGTTTTATCATAATTTTCTTCCGTACCATAAAATATGTACATCATGCTGGGTTCTTCGGGCATTTTTAGCTTGCCCGAAGCTACTTCCTCACCTCTGATTGCTCTTTTTTCTTTAAAGTTTTTACCCTGGGCGGTAAGTTCTCTTCCCCTGGCCATAAAGGGTTCTAGTTTCTTGTAGTAGCAGCTGACACTAATCCCTTCTTTGGTTGGATCATCAGCCAGGCAGATAAGGTTATTGCTGCCTTCGCGCAATACAACCAATTCACCCTCTTTATTATAACCATAGACCATGGCATTTGCTTTGTCTTCATCAGGTGCCGGTAAGACCGCCGTTTTTATTTGAATCTCCCCGGGGAGAATTTTTACTGATTTTTCCTGGGCCAGAACAATACCTGAAATAAACAGGAAACAGGCAAATAACGAAGTTTTCATATGTCTTTGTTTTATTTTAAAGGTAACCATCTGATGGGATATGTTCAAAAAAATAATCCTTAAATCATTCATTGATAAAGCCCTCTAATTTAAATACCCGGATACTAATTACATTCTAAGGCGTATACATCTGTTTCGTCCTTTGTCCACTGAGCAGGTATATCTGCAATTTGTGTTGAATTTACCTTAATACAATCCAATGGATTATTTTCTATGGAAAAGGTGTTTAACTGAATAAGACTGGGAATACTGGAAATATCTATAGCCTGCAATGAATTATTTGCCAGACTTAATTGTTGTAGTACTGGATTCCCTGAAATATCCAGCTGTGCGAGTGAATTGTTTTCCATATTTATCTTTTCTAAATTACTCAGATCAGATACGTTAAGCCTTGTAAGATTATTATCATTGGCATATAC
>JABDPH010000066.1 GCA_013042925.1 Eudoraea sp. | reverse complement strand
AAGGCTACGGCCGGTGGTGGGGGAAAAGGGATGAGAGCAGTCTGGAAAGAAGAGAATATTGAAGCGGCTTTTGAAAGTGCGGTTCAGGAGGCAACAGCCGCCTTTGGCAATGGCGGGATGTATATGGAAAAACTTATTGAAGAACCAAGGCATATAGAGATTCAGGTCATCGGAGATCAGTACGGGAAGGCATGCCACCTTTCAGAACGAGATTGCTCAATCCAAAGAAGACACCAGAAACTTACCGAAGAAACCCCTTCTCCCTTTATGACCGATAATCTGAGGGAAGAAATGGGAAATGCTGCGGTTAAGGCTGCGGAATATATAAAATATGAAGGTGCAGGGACCATAGAATTTTTGGTAGATAAACATCGGGAATTTTACTTCATGGAAATGAATACTCGTATACAGGTAGAACATCCTATTACAGAACAAGTAGTGGATTATGACCTGATTAGGGAACAGATATTGGTAGCAGGAGGAGTGCCTATTATAGGCAAAAACTATTTTCCCAAACTTCATGCTATTGAATGCCGAATTAATGCAGAAGATCCCTATAATGACTTCAGACCTTCACCGGGAAGAATAACAACTTTGCATACTCCGGGAGGTCACGGAGTACGGTTGGACACTCATGTTTATAGTGGATATATAATTCCCCCGAATTATGATTCTATGATTGCAAAACTTATTACATCGGCCCAGACCAGAGAAGAAGCAATTAATAAAATGAAAAGAGCTCTGGACGAATTTGTAATTGAGGGCATAGCAACAACGATACCTTTTCATAGACAATTGATGGATCATCCGGATTATCTGGCAGGGAATTATACTACTAAATTCATGGAAGATTTTGAGATGGATCCTAAACCAAAAGAATAGAATTAAACTCCGGCCAATGTCGGAGTTTTTTATAATACTATGAATCTTAGTTATTGGGAATACAAAACATGGTTGTCCAACATTGATTTTACAATAGTTGGAAGTGGGATTGTTGGCCTGAATTGCGCATATTATTTGAGCAAAAAATACCCAAAAGCTAAAATTCTTATTCTTGAAAAAGGGGTATTGCCTCAGGGCGCAAGCACAAAAAATGCAGGATTTGCATGTTTTGGCAGCATCTCAGAAATTGTTAGCGACCTTAAAAGCCATACCGAAGAGGAAGCCCTGGAACTTGTAAGAAGCAGATGGGAAGGTATTCAACTATTACGGAGTACCCTGGGGGATTCCAACATGGATTTTCAACAACATGGTGGGCATGAACTTTTTTTAAAGGAAGACACTAATTTATTTAATGAGTGTTGTGAAGCTCTGGGGAGCGTAAATAAATTGCTCGAAACAGTTTACGGGGAAGGGCCATATTATTTGCGTTCCAACACTTATGGCTTTGATAATATCCATGATCAATATATCTCTAGTCAGTTTGAAGCTCAAATTAATACGGGGACTATGATGAACGCTTTGTTGGCATTGGTTCGTAGTTCTGGGGTTAACATCTTTAACTCTGTTGAGGTTACTTCCTTTGATGACAACCAGGGTACCGTAAAAGTTTGCACTAATCAATTTGAATTTGAGACGGGAAAACTTATTATCGCAACAAATGGATTTGCCAATCAGCTTTTAGATCAGGAAGTGAAGCCTGCCAGGGCACAGGTATTGATTACAAAACCTATTGATAATCTTCAGATTAAGGGGACTTTTCACCTGGACGAGGGTTTTTATTACTTCAGAAATATAGAGAATCGTATTCTTTTAGGCGGGGGCCGAAATCTGGATTTTAAAACAGAAGAAACATCCAAATTTGGACAAACACAATTAATTCAGAATAGATTGGATGCAATGTTACACGAAATCATTTTACCAAATACTGATTTTGAGATTGAGCATAGATGGAGCGGTATCATGGGGATAGGTAATAAAAAGAGACCTATTGTAAAGCAACTTTCCGATAATTTAATTTGTGGGGTAAGGCTGGGAGGCATGGGGATTGCTATAGGGAGTTTGGTAGGAAAAAATTTAGCGGATTTAATCTGACATGGAAATTTCATTGGCGATCAAGGATGAATTACGTAGATTTTGTGAATCATTTGCAGAAGAGAGAATATTCCGCATTAGAAATAGTATTGACAGCATTAACGATTCCCTAAAATCTGAGACAAAAAGTAGCGCCGGGGACAAACATGAAACGGGAAGGGCTATGATTCAACTTGAAAGGGAGAAGCTCGGGCATCAGCTATATGAAGCAGAAAAGATGAGACAAATATTAGCAGGCATTAGTACTGCGGATAACCCTGCTAAAGTTGTTCAGGGCAGTCTTGTGGTCACTGCCGATAGTGCGTATTACATTTCAATTTCGGCAGGAGCTTTCAAAAAGGGCTCTACACAAATATATTGTGTTTCTGCATTAAGCCCTATAGGGAAAATACTATTGGGGAAATCTGAAGGACAATGCTTTGATTTTAATCAAAAAACGATTTGTATTAAAAAGATTCTTTGATACCATTAGTAAAATGAATACTTAAAAAATACTCAGAATCGCATATTTTTCAATAAATTGTTCTAGGTCATCTGCCATCTTTAACTGATTGCGCAATCCATATTCAAATGAAAGTTTATAAGGTATTTAAAGGAATTCTGATAGAGAATAAAGGAACATTTTATCTATTGGAAAATGAAGATTGGGATTCATTTATTAATGATAATAACCTTTTTACAAAAATAACACATCTGATATCAGAGCTGAAGCCTCTTCGAGATCCTGAAGCTTACTTAAAAAAAGAACTAATTGCCCCTGTAGGAAGCCAGGAAATCTGGGCAAGTGGAGTGACATATTTCAATAGCAAACTCGGACGTGAAGAAGAATCAAGAGAAAAAGAAGGAAGTAATTTTTATGCCAGGGTATATATCGCAGAAAGACCAGAATTGTTTTTTAAGGCTTTGGGGCACAAAGCAATAGGTTCCGGAGGTAAAGTCAGAATACGAAAAGACTCTACCTGGGATGTTCCTGAACCAGAGTTGACACTGGTAATTAGCTCATCTGGTAAAATTGTGGGATACACCATTGGGAATGATATGAGTTCCAGAAGCATTGAAGGAGAAAATCCTTTGTATTTGCCCCAGGCAAAGACTTATGATGGTTCTGCAGCCATTGGCCCCTGTATTTTAGTTATTGAAGGGCCTCTTCCAAGAACAACAAAAATAAGGCTCGAAATAAGCAGAGGTAGTAAACAGGTATTTACCGGTGAGATAGGGGTAGATCAAATTAAAAGAAAGTTTGAAGATTTGGTAAGTTACCTGTATACCGAAAACACTTTTCCAAACGGAAGCTTATTAATGACCGGTACAGGGATAGTTCCACCTTCTGGATTTACTTTGCAAAAAGGGGATGAAATTAAAATTGAAATTGACGGGATTGGAACTTTAGTAAATACGGTTGACCAATAATAAAATCATTCATCTTCCGGTTTTTTTCGGCTGGATTTCTTCTTTGCTATTGCTTTTTTCGCTTTTAATCGTTTTTCCACTGAAGCCCTGGAGGGAGAAGTTTTCTTACGTTTTTTTGGAACTTTTAACGCCTCTTCAATTAGGTTTAGCAATCGATCCTCAGCAATTTCCCTATTCTTATGTTGGCTCCGGGAATCATCACAGTGTACCAGGAGTTTGTTTTCCGATGTAAGCCGTTTCTTTAGATTTTTATACAAGCGTTCTTTTTCAGATTCATTAAAAGCCTTGGAAATGGGAAGGTTCAAAGTCAGTTCCACTTTTGTAGAAACTTTGTTAACATGTTGACCACCTGCACCACCGCTCCGGACAGCCCTGAACTTTAATTCCTGTAAAATTACATCTTTATTCATCCTAAGGAGGCCTGTTATAGCTTCAGCCTTTGATTAATTGTCTCAAGAGAAATATTAAGAAAAACTTCTGTGCCTATCTCAATATTCCTTTCTGAATGGAAATAAATATTCTGTTCTCCGGTAAACCCTTCAATAAGATAATGACTTCCCATGGGATATGTTTTTTTTACTAACACAGAAAGGCCGGAATTTCGAGATACTTTAAATTCGTGAGCGTATACAATAATTTTTCTTTTTGTATCCGCATATGATTTTATAATGTCTATAGGCACCAAATTGGCTTCGCCAAAAAGCGAAGCAACGTAAAGGCTTCTGGGACTCTTATACAGCTCCAGTATAGGTCGATCAGCTATTATTTGCCTATCCTTAAGTACAAGCACCCTGTCTGCAAATGGCAATATATCATTATGGTCATGAGTAGCCGTTAAGCAAGTAATCTGCTCCTCTTTCAGGTAGTTAAACAAATTTCTTCTCAGGCTGTTTTTTCTAAAATTGTCGATATGACTGAAC
>JABDPH010000064.1 GCA_013042925.1 Eudoraea sp. | reverse complement strand
GGATACGCTTATTTTAAATTTCAGGGAATATTTGGGTTATGTGAAAAAATACCACCCTATTGCTAAACAGGCGGACCTGCAAATTGGAATAGGACAGGCAAACCTTATGAGGTCAAGAGGTGGGTTTGATCCAAAAATAGAGGTAGATTACGACCGCAAACAGTTTAAAGGGGTAGAGTACTATGACAGGTTTAATGCAACCTTTAAAATACCCACCTGGTATGGAATTGAACTTAAAGGTACCTTTGAACAAAATGAAGGACAGTTTTTAAATCCTGACGAGGACTTACCAGTAGACGGACTCTATAGCGCCGGGGTATCAGTTTCCGTAATACAAGGCTTATGGATTAATGAACGTATGGCTACTTTGAGAAAAGCAAAGTTTTTCAGAGAGCAAACAAAAGCAGACCGGGACTTACTGGTTAACCAAATTTTATATAATGCTTCACTGGCCTATTTTGATTGGTTATTGGCTTATAAAAACAAAGAAACTTTTAGCAATTTCCTCCAGAATGCCAAAATACGTTTTGAAGGGATTAAGAGAAGTTCAGAAGCAGGAGATATAGCGACAATTGATACTGTTGAAGCAAAAATTGCTGTTCTGGATAGGCAGTTAAATTTAGAACAGGCCAAAGTAAACCTGACCAATAAATCCCTTGAACTATCAAATTTCCTTTGGTTAGATAATAATATTCCCATTGAGCTACAACCTAATGTTATCCCCAATTTGGACGTTGACGGAGAGGTGGATATTGCTCTGGAAATTTTGGGCAAGCCGTTAGATAGTTTTTCTATTGAGAATCACCCGAAACTTAAATCACTAAGTAATAAGCTGGCAGGACTTGAAGTGGATAAAAGGTTAAAGGCCAATAAGTTATTACCTAGAATTGATCTTGAATACAATTTTTTAACAGAAACTCCGGACCTTATTAATTCTTTTGATACTCAACAGTATAAGGGAGGTATTAAATTTAGGTTCCCGCTTTTTCTTAGAAAGGAAAGAGGAGATTTGAAGCTGGCCAAATTTAAAATGGAGAACACTCAATATGAGATTGACAATGCCCAAATAGCAATAAGAAACAAGGTATTGGCAATATATACAGCTTTGGATTCTTTTGATCAACAGAATTTTCTTATAGGTAATATTGTGAGAGACTACGCCAGGTTGGTAGATGCTGAAGAGCGTAAGTTTACATTTGGGGAGAGTTCATTATTCTTAATAAATGCCCGAGAAAATAAACTCATAGATTCTGAACTTAAGCAAAATGAAGTTCAAAACAAATATTTGGGCACCAAGGCTAAGTTATTTAGAAGCCTGGCAATTAATCCGGAAAATCTTTAGGAAAACACATCTCAAAATCAGTCTAAGAATGCCTCATACCAAACTTGTTTCAACTTTACCCAAATTGTTCATTAGGGATACTTTTTTTATCACTACAGGCATTCTATCTGCTGCATTTGGGTTAGAAAGTTTTTTACTGCCAAATAGATTTATAGATGGGGGAGTAACAGGGATATCACTTTTAATAACGGAGACTACAATACTTCCTTTATATGCCTTAATATTTCTTGTTAATTTACCTTTTCTGCTATTGGGGTTTAAAGTGGTCGGTAAAAATTTTGCAATTAAGACTACCATTGCCATCCTTGGTCTTGCCTTAACGCTTGCATTGATAGAGTTTCCGGAGATAACAAAAGATAAGCTTTTAGTTTCCGTTTTTGGAGGCTTTTTTTTAGGAGCTGGTATTGGTCTTTCAATAAGAGGAGGAGGCGTTCTGGACGGAACGGAAGTTCTTGCTCTTTATTTGAGTAAACGACTGGGGACCAAAATCGGAGACGTTATGATCGCCATAAATCTGATCATTTTTCTTGCTGCAGCTTATATGTTATCCATAGAATCGGCATTATATTCTATGCTGACTTATTTAGCCGCTTCTAAAACTCTTGATTTTGTTGTGGATGGGATAGAGGAATATACAGGAGTAACTATTATTTCTGAAGCAAGCGAAAGCATTCGGAAGATGATTACCGAAAAACTGGGAAGAGGGCTAACGATTTACAATGCCCGTGGTGGTTATGGAAAAAATGGAATTCACAATGACTACGAAGTCATCTACACGGTAATTACAAGATTAGAAATCAGCAAATTAAATAATGAAATAACAAAGATAGACCCCAGTGCTTTCGTTATTATGAATAGTATAAATGATACTAGAGGTGGAATGGTCAAGAAACGTCCTATTTAGCCGAATCCCCTGGTTAAGTTTAACATGAGATATATATTTGAAATTGTAAATGTTTGGTTTTGAATTTACCTCCGACTATTAGCAAATGAAAAATAAAGAAGATCACAAACTAAAAGAAGAATTAATAGAATCTGCTCTAACCAGATCTTATACTTATAAAGAGTACAGGGACCTGGTAAATGATTTGGCCTTAAAGGGTGGAACTACCGGATTAGAGCAAAAAGAATCGCTTGTGAATTATACAGCACTGAACAATCGGCGTATGAAGCGATGGGATAAAACATTTAAGCTATCGGATTCTGATAAGTTGCTAATTGAAAAATGGAAAAGACCTGTTTTATGGCTTGTTTTAACCGAAAGTTGGTGTGGCGACGCTGCTCCATCAATACCTGTAATGAATAAGATAGCAGAAGCTTCAGCTAATATTACCTTAAAAGCGGCATTGAGAGATGAAAACTCGGAGCTAATGAATCTCTTTCGAACCAATGCCACTTTGTCTATTCCCAAACTCATAATGGTCGATGAAAAGAGCAAGGAGGTTCTGAAATCCTGGGGCCCAAGACCCACAAAGGCAACTCAAATGGTTGAAGATTACAAAAAAGAGAATGGGGAACTTACGCCCGAATTTAAGGAGGATTTACAGAATTGGTATAATAAGGACAAAGGGCAAAATATATTAGAGGATCTATTGCAATTACTTGCTTTGGAATAGGTAGGTAATTGTTCCTTTCTGACTATTTCTTGTGGCAGAACTAAATTTTGCCTTTAGCGCATAGGAGATGGCGTTTTCAACAAGGCACCCATTAGATGTATTAGAACTTTTTGCATTAAAATTGGCATCTATAACATTGCCTGAAGCATCTACTTCAATATTTACCACCACTTTGCCTCCTTCAATGCATGTATAGATAGGTGGAGGGAGTTCGTAATTATTTCGATTTACTAATGAATATGAAATAGAAGTTTTCCTTTTCTCAAATTTATTCGTGAATTCTTTTTTCTTGGCTTCAACTTCTTCTAATTGTTGTTTTTTTTCCTCTCTTTTTTTAACAAGGTCCTTAAGGCTGGCTGCGTAACCAGAATCTGAATTCAAATATTCCTTGAATTCATCTTCATTCATTGAAGCTTCTTTTTCTTCTAATAGTTCTTCAAGTGTTTTTAATGGTTCCGGTTCTTCAAAACTGGATTTGGCAGTTTCGTTAAAAGCCATATGACTTTTAATAGGATCCGCATTTGCCAGCTGTTCCTGCCTTTCCAATTCTTCAATAATCTTTTCAAGCTCCTCGTCGGCCAGACTTATTTCAATAATATACTCCTCCTGCTCCTTTGATCCCAAGTGAATATTAAAGAGTAATAATATCACGATAGAAAGAGAGAAGAAAGTAATTATCAGAGAAAGCTGACTTCGATTCAGGTCCATATTTGTATAACCGCCTTTTTAATAATATATTTCACTCAATGGCTCATTTTAAAGAGGTTAAATATCTAACATTTCTTTAAAATTCGCTGGTGTCACCGCATTATCTACGTTATATTCTCCTATTTTGGTTCTTCTAAGAGATGATAAGTGGCCCCCGGAATTCAATGCTTTTCCGAAATCATGGGCAATAGATCTAATATATGTTCCTTTACTGCATTGTATCCTGAAATGTATATCAGGCATATTTATTTCCAATATCTCAAATTCCAAAATTTCAACAAAGCGCGCTTTTACCTCCAATTCCTTGCCTTCTCTTGCATATTCATACATGCGCTTGCCATCTTTTTTTAAAGCTGAAAAAACAGGAGGTTTTTGCGCAATCTTACCTATAAATGCAGCTTTGGTCTTATAAATTAGTTCATTGGTGATATGAGCCGTTGGATATACCTTATCTATTTCTGTCTCCAGATCATAGGATGGAGTTGAGCTGCCCAATGTTATAGTTCCCTCATATACTTTTGACATTTCCTGGAATTCATGAATGCGCTTTGTGAATTTCCCAACACAAATCAATAAAAGTCCACTGGCAAGAGGGTCTAATGTCCCGGCATGACCTACTTTAATTTTTTTTAACTGGTATTTTTTTCTAATCGCCCATTTTACGGCATTGACCGCCTGGAAAGATGACCATTTTAAAGGTTTATCGATTAGAATAAGCTGCCCTTTCAAATAATCTTCCTTGGTTTTCAACACAATAATTTAAATGAAAAGATACATAAATAATGAACTTAAGCCCAAAGACCAAAACCAATAGCAATGAATCCTACAACAAAACAATAGAT
>JABDPH010000061.1 GCA_013042925.1 Eudoraea sp. | reverse complement strand
TTTCCGGAATTGTTCGTGGAGCTATTGCCTTTCAGGATGTAAAAATAATTAGTCCCATCCCTAAAAATTAAAAGCCACCTTTGAGGTGGCTTGTGGGTTATTTTTTTAGATAAATTAGTGTGGGTTGAAGCTCTGGTTTATCTGTAATAAAAACTTGCAACCAGGCCTTTAACTCTTCAATTTCTTCAGGCAATAGTTTGGAAATTGCTTTTTTAAGTTCTTTACCGAAGAGTTTTACATCAAAACTTACTTTTTGGAGTACTGTTTTATAATACTCCAGCATAGATTTTGCCATATTAGGAGTTTGTTTTAATTAGTTCGTTATGGCAAAAATAACCAAAAAAAGCTTTGCATTATTGTGTGGTTTCCGTTAAAAATTGGATAATTTCATGTTAAATTCTATTTTCTCTCTAACTAAGTGCTTGATTTTAAATTGAAAAGAATCCTAAATATTTACAGTTTAATTCTGTTGTCAGCTCTTCTTGGAGCCTGTGCTTCCGGTAAAAAGTTAAACAAAACTATCACTACTGCACTAAATCCTGCAACTTTCGGCAATCATTTTTCGGGGATAATGATCTACGATCCAATATCCGGTGATACATTATACCAACTTAATAGCGAAAAGTATTTTACTCCGGCTAGCAATACAAAACTCTTTACCCTTTATACATCATTATTACTTCTGCCCAAAGATATTCCGGCATTAAGATATTGTAATATGAACGATACCCTGTTCATAGAGGGCACGGGTAATCCCTCACTACTACATCCATTTTTAAAAGATAGTTCTGCTATCCAATTTTTAAAGAGTTATAAAAACATCTCCCTGAATCTGAACAACTATACTGACAGCAAATTGGGACCCGGATGGGCCTGGGAAGACTATGATGGGTATTATTCTGCCGAACGTAGCGCCTTACCCCTATTTGGAAATGTTGTAACTATCTATAAAAACGACTCCTTAGACGTAGTTCCCACATATTTTAAGTCGAAAGTAAAACTGACAAAAAACACCACGAATCGGGAATTAGATTCGAATTCTTTTTATTTCGATCCTTCAATAAAAGATACGCTTGAAATTCCCTTTAAAACCGATAGTCTTGTCATTCGGGCACTATTAGAAGCTGCCATTGGTAAGGAAATATCCGTAGTTTCAAAAATGCCCTGTGAAGAGAAAATGATACTCCCGGGAATACCTACCGACAGTATAAATAAAAGAATGATGCAGGAAAGTGATAATTTTTTAGCTGAGCAATTACTTGTCCTGGCCTCCTCTACCCTATCAGACACTTTAAACACTGAAATAGCCATAGAGTACATCCTAAAAAATCGGCTTAAAGAATTAACACCGTCGCCCCGGTGGGTAGATGGTTCCGGACTTTCAAGATATAATCTCTTTAGTCCTGAATCAATTATATATGTTCTGAATGCCATGTATAAAGAGTTCCCCAAAGAACGATTATTCAATCTTTTTGCACAGGGAGGAGAATCGGGTACGTTGGCAGATTGGTACCCGGGAAATCCCCATCCATATATCTACGCTAAAACCGGCACACTAGGTAATAATCATAATATAAGTGGGTATTTAATTACAAAATCCGGAAAAACCCTAATATTCAGTTTTATGAATAATCATTTTACGAATCCTGCTTCGGAGATCAAAAAACAAATGCAGTCTATCTTTGAATGGCTGCGTGACAACTACTAAATTATATTATTTAAACGTGCATATTGCAGGAGCATAATGGTTTTCGCATCTTTTATTTCACCATTTGCAATCATCTCTAAAGCTGCATTAAAAGGCATTTCTAATACTTCAATATTTTCACTCTCATCCTCAGCACCCCCACCATCGCTAACTTTCATTTGTGCCTTGTATTCCCCTATAAAAAAATGGAGTATTTCGGTTACGGCGCCCGGTGACATATAAGATTCGAATACCTTTTTTACATGATGAATTTGATACCCAGTCTCTTCTTCTACTTCTTTTTTAATGCAATCTTCCGGATCAGCCCCATCCAGTACACCTGCGCATACTTCTATCATCATACCCGAGGGATTTCCATTTACGTAGGTGGGCATTCTAAATTGTTTTGTAAGAATGACTGTTCCTTTCCCTTTATTATATAAGAGGATTGCAGCTCCATTTCCACGATCATAGGTCTCCCGAATCTGAGTTTCCCAGCTTCCATCTTCCTTTTGATATTCATAGGTATACTTGTTTAAGGTATACCAATTGTCTGATAGGATGTCTTTGTTAATATTTCTAATCTTGTTTTTATTCACGTTTATCTATTCCTGTATTAATTGAATCACCCTATATAATCTATTTAAACTGTGAGTGCCTGATTTAAATACCTTCTAAAAGGCAGCATTTCTTTGTATACATCGATTACTATTTCTTTAAAATCATTGCTTAAAACCTGATCCTTAGTAAGTGGGTGAACTACAGCAAAAGATTTGTGTCTCATCAAATCTATGTAAGGATGTTCCTTTGTAAAACCTTTGGGGGCACCTTTCAATTTTTCATCAACATATAAGGAACCAAAGGTTTTTTTAAAAGAAGCTTTATTAATGATTTTTATTAGTTCTGCCCCATCATAATCAATAGCGTCTCTTATACTTCGTAATGATTTTGGTTCCGGCCGCCAAATACCGCCTGCGAGCAAAGATTCATTCATGCCAATCTGAACATAAA
>JABDPH010000053.1 GCA_013042925.1 Eudoraea sp. | reverse complement strand
GGTGGTAATTCCGGGAAACGGGGAAACTTTGTACTGAATAATCTGACCCGGAAACATATCCCTGTCGGCGCCATCTAAAATATGAAAGCCCATGTGGTCTGGTGTAATAACTTTTAAGTTTGCGGGATTTGATAAAAAGGCCCATGCCTCCTTTTGTGTAATAGGTAGGTATTGTCTGGAATGCAGTTGATATAACTTCATTAAAGTGTTTTTCACAAAATTAGGTGCAAATATGTTTAATAAAAAATTAAATATGTTAAACAAATAGTAAAAATAGTCGGGTTTACGGCAACTATCTTGGCAGTATGATCCCTTACAGTGGTGCAAAAGGTCGTGTGGTCGGGAAATTTTTAGTTAGGCGGGTGATTTTTGTATATTTCAGGAGCTAAATGTCATGATTTCCAAGTTAACTGTTATAAGTTTTTTTCTACCTGTCCTTTTCTTAAATGCTCAGGTTAGTACCACACTTATAGGGACTTTACCTGAAAATGTTCTGGAATCCTCAGGTCTTATTTATTACAATGGCAGACTTGTAACACATAATGATTCTGGAAATTCTCCCCAATTGTATGAATTAGATAGCTTGGGCTCACAGATCCTGCGGACAATCACTATAGATAATGCGACAAATATTGACTGGGAAGATATAACACAGGATGATACCTATATTTATATTGGTGACTTTGGAAATAATAACGGTGACAGACAAGATCTTCGCATATACAGAATAATAAAGTCCGAATTTGATAATTTAATTAGCGTAAATGCTGAAGTAATAAATTTCACATATGAGGATCAAACAGATTATTCGGAGACTCAGAATTCTGATTGGGATGCAGAAGCCCTGGTCAATTTTAATGATCAGTTGCTGATCTTTACTAAACAATGGCAATCAAATGGCACCGTGGTATATTCCATTCCCAAGGTTTCGGGATCATATTCAGCTACAAATATGGATTTTTATGATGTCTCCGGACTGATTACAGGAGCCACTTATAACAAAGCTTCTAATGTCATAATGTTACTGGGTTATTCACCTCAATTGCAACCTTTTATTATTCGGATTGATGAACCTTCCCCCAATTTTTCTTTTAATGGCAATGAGGAAAAGATAGATTTAGGAATTGGGTTTTCGCAGGTAGAAGGAATTACCTATTCCGATGCCAATACCTACTATATATCTTCCGAGCGTTACCAAAACAATTTTCCTCCCATAACGCTCCCTTCACAGCTATATGAATTTAATACCAACGATACAATTCAGCAAAATGAAGAATTACCTATTGAAATACCATCAGATTTAGGAAAATCAGATAATGCATTAATAATTTACAGAATGTTCGGATCACAGGAACTTCAATACGATCTAAATTCAAATGCACCCTTGTTTGGACGATCAATCTTTGACATTACTGGTAAAAGAGTGAGGCATACACCGGGAAATTTAATTGAAAATAATAGTATAGATCTAAGTGGGTTGGGAAGTGCCGTATATTATTTAACTTTTTATCTGCAGGGTGAAACAATATCAAAACCATTTATTCTTAACTAGTAGGGTTGCCATTATTTAAGGATTTGTTAACAAGGGAAATAGACCATTATATTTAGCTTTGTCAGAACTATAAAACCTAATAAATAATGAAAAAACTTACACTATTACTTTGTGTTGTTGCTGCGTCCATTTCTTTGAATGGACAAATATCAACACCTGCACCCAGTCCATCTGGAAAAATCATGCAAACCGTTGGATTGACTGATGTGAGCGTAGAGTATTCAAGACCTTCTATGCGCGGAAGAACTATTTTTGGCGATCTTGTTCCTTATGATAAATTATGGAGAACAGGCGCTAACAAAAATTCGATGATAACTTTTGGCGATGACGTAACTATTGCCGGCCAGGAAGTAAAGGCAGGATCTTACGCAATATTTACAAAACCCGGACTAACTTCCTGGGAAGTAGTTTTCTATGCTGATACCAACAATTGGGGTACTCCTCAGAATTGGGATGATTCTAAAGTAGCAGCCAAGACCACTGTTGAGGTCTATAGTATGCCTTCGAATGTAGAATCCTTTACTATGAGTATTGATGAATTGCACAATAATGGAGCTACTCTTGGAATGATGTGGGAAAAAACATATGTAGGTGTTGCTTTTGAAGTACCAACCGCTGCAAAGGCAGTTAAGAGTATTGAAAGTGTCATGAATGGCCCATCTGCTAACGATTATTTTGCTGCAGCATCTTATTATCATGAAGAGGGAAAAGACCTCGCAAAAGCTAAAGAATGGATTGATAAAGCGGTTTCTATGAATGACAAAGCATTTTGGATGATGAGAAGACAATCTCTTATTTACGCCAAAATGGGTGATACAAAAGGAGCTATTGAAGCGGCCAAGAAATCTTTGGCAGTAGCTGAAGCGGCGGGCAATGCAGATTATGTAAAAATGAATAAAGACTCCCTTAAAGAGTGGGGCGCATTATAACATTATAGCAATTAACATATTCTAAAACCCTGACCTTAATTGGTTGGGGTTTTTGTTTTTTTCAAACCCTGTGATCATGTATTATTTTCAATAGTAAATATGAGGAATGAATATCATACGCGCTTTATTGGAGGAGTCTTATGAAGCCTGTCAAATGATTCGAGCACGAAAGCCAGAAGAATTACCAGAGCGCATCCAAAAGCATTTAACCACAAATATGACATCCAATCTAAATACCAGACCAGAATTACAACGACCTGAGTAATAATTGCAGCTATGAAAACTGCGTTTCCTTTTACAAACTGGAAAAAGAAGGCCAGTAAAAATATTCCTAAAACATTTCCATAGAAAATAGAGCCTATGATATTTACCAACTGTATTAAATTATCAAACAGGTTTGCTACACATGCAATCACAATGGCTATGATTCCCCACAGCAAAGTAAATAACTTCGATATTTTGACATAATGCTCAGGTGAAAATTCTTCCTTTTTATTCCTTTTGTAAAGGTCCAGCGCAGTAATTGTTCCAAGCGCATTTAATTCTGAGGCAGTGGAAGACATGGCTGCAGATAGAATTACAGCCAATAAAAGACCTATTAGCCCTCTTGGCAGATAATTTAAGATAAAGTGAATAAATACGTAATCCTTATCGTTAGTCTCAACATCATCGTCTGCCTTTTGAATCATGGCTTTTGCTGCTTCCCTGTTGTTTTTTTCCTTTTCAATTATCAGGAGCATTTCCTTTTGGGCCTTGGTTGTAGCAACCTGATCGTCCAAGTCTAAGGCCGCAGAAAACTGATCCTGTGCATTTTTCTTTTCAATTTCCAAATTTTTATGACCCTCCTCCAATATTTGGTAGTCTTCAGCATAGGAAGATTGCAAAATGGCATTGGTTGCAGCTGGATTAAAATTTAATGGGGATGGATTATACTGATAAAATACAAAAACCATAACACCAACCAGGAGAATAAAAAATTGCATTGGTATTTTAAAGATCCCGTTAAAAATTAGACCTAGCTGACTTTCCCTGATAGATTTTCCTGAAAGATAACGCTGAACCTGACTTTGATCTGTTCCAAAATATGCCAGGGCTAAAAACATTCCTCCCGTAATTCCACTCCAGAATGTGTACCTGCTTTGGGTATCTAAACTAAAATCAAGGATATTAAGTTTATCACTGGCCCCTGCAATTTTTAGGGCTTTGGTAAATGTAATATCTGCAGGCAAATATCCCAATATGAAAAAGAAGGCTATAAACATCCCTGTCATAATTACGAACATCTGTTGCTTTTGGGTAACACTTACCGCATTAGTTCCTCCGGAAACAGTGTAAATGATCACTAAAGAACCTATAATTATGTTTAGGGTTTTTAAATCCCAACCAAGCACTGCAGAGAGAATTATAGAAGGCGCAAAAATGGTAATCCCAGCCGCAAGCCCCCGTTGTATTAAAAACAATATGGCGGCAAGGGAGCGGGTTTTGAGATCGAACCTTCTTTCAAGAAATTCGTAGGCAGTATATACTTTAAGTTTGTGATATAGCGGGATAAAGACTATACAAATAATTATCATGGCCAATGGAAGGCCAAAGTAGAATTGAACAAAGCCCATTCCATCGTGAAACGCCTGACCGGGGGTTGAGAGAAAAGTAATTGCACTTGCCTGGGTAGCCATGACGGAAAGACCAATTGTCCACCATCTGGCCTGATTCCCGCCAAGCACATAATCAGTTACATTTTTATTTCCTCTGGTTTTCCATACACCATAAGCCACTATAAACAATAGGGTTCCGCCAAGAATAAACCAGTCTAGTTTCCCCATATTAGCTGTATGTGGTCATTACAAAGTAAAATGCGATAATGTAAATAGTGTTGAGGACCAACACTAAGGTATATTCCTTTTTCCAGTTTAATTTTTCTGGTATCATTTACCTTTTATATCAGTACTGTTATTCATTTGCTCTTTGCCCATCGATAAAATATTAGCAAATAACTTATATGCTCCAGGAACACCGGCCGGAAG
>JABDPH010000045.1 GCA_013042925.1 Eudoraea sp. | reverse complement strand
TAGTCTCGTATAATCCCACATCATTCCTCATGTAAGAACCCAGGTTACTTCTTGTTTTAACGGCATCTTTATTGATGTCATAATTAACGGCAAACATAAGTTTGGGTTTTGCTTCGCGTTTTAGATCACTTCCACTGTAATCGCCCTTACTTTGAAATTTACCAAAAGGTAAAAATTCGAGTCGGCCTGTGTACTGATGCCCGCCTAAGTTCCCTTCGGTTACATTGCGGCCTTCACCCTGTGAGAAAGCGAATTTTTCGCGTACAAGGAAATTTTCTGATAGATTAAAGTGATGCCTTAGCTGAAACCCTACATCACGATCTATATTAAATCGACTATTGACCAACGAACGATCTACTTGTTGCAAGTTCCCGGAAGAAATTACTCGTTCTATATTGCCAGGGAGTTTGGTCTGCCCTGCCCAAAGTTCAAAGTTTCCATAAAAATTCCACATAACCACGGCATCCAGAATGTAACGTGGTGTATTTCTGGTAAATTCGGAGGCACCTGAAATATCTCTATTGGAAAGGCCCAACTCTATCTTATATTTAAGTTTGGGGCTGTAAGCAAAACCGTCGAATTTTAATCGAGCACGTCGTATTAAAAAGTTCTGTTCCGGATCTCCATACCCGCCGTTGTCATCCTCTGACCATTCGGCAATAGTTAAGAACTGCATACGAGTTCCAATTTTCATAGTCCAGGTACTATCCTTTCCTACTAAATTAAAAAGACCCTTACCAAAGGCAGGGGCATTAGATTCCTGAGCTTGTACTGAAAAAAGAAAGAGGGAGATAACCGCGTAGGCAAAAAATTTAGTCTTCATACTAGTATTAGTTTTTGTCGAAGACAAAGTACTAATTTCTATGTTACCTGAACGTTAAGTTAATATTATCATAAAAACAAAAACTGCCCTGGCCAAGGGCAGTTACAGCATTCAAAATAATTAGTCGACAAAAACTAATAAATTATATGAATTACCGAATTGTTGTGTTTAAACACGGTACAAATATTATGTATTAAAATGTCCTAATTGTAACCAAACTATTAAGTAATCATTAAAAATTTACATAGAAATGATCTTACTTGAAATACTATAAGGCAATAAGAATGCGTTTATAATGTAAAATAATTGTAAACTTAACATTGAATTAAAGTTAAAAAGCAGTAACTTTATAGTATAAATTATGATTGACATGAAAAAGAATATTATAGGTTTGTTTGTGATGTTACTAACCGTTTGCACCTATGGTCAAAAGGACAAAGAGCTATCACTAAATGAAGAAACAGGATTAATAGAGGCCGTTTATTATCATGATAATGGTGAAATAAGTCAAAAGGGAACTTTTAACCTGGATAGAAAGCTTCATGGGGAATGGATCAGTTATAATGAGGAAGGAGTAAAAGTTTCTCAGGGATCTTACGAGAAGGGTCTCAGAACAGGAACCTGGTCTTTTTGGTCAGACAATACTATGAAAAAGGTAGAATATAGTAATAACGCCATTGCCAGTATTAATGGTGTTAAAACCTCGACAAAACTAGCCGACAATCACTAATAGTTGAAATAACAGATTTCAAAAGGAACATCCCGCCGTTTGGAGGGATGTTCCTTTTTTAGTTATGTCTTAAATAGGTGATTTGTGTAGCTATTCCGAATCTTTGGATATAAATGCCCTATCTGTTACTTTGGCAGTAACCAGCGTGGACATATCTTCCATGCTCAATTTTTTGGCAGATAACACCTGCGTAATTCTAGTGACTTCTTCTTGTTCTACTATGACCGGAATTTCTACTTTTTCGTAGCCGAGATAGGTAATTACTATGGTATAGTTGCCCGGAGGTACGTCAGTTATTTGAAAATTACCACGGAAATTGGTCTGTACTTTTTTAGGAGTATTTTTTAAGCGGACGTCAGCAAAAATTAAAGGCTCGTTAAAGACTTCTTTATCCATAATTGTCCCTGCAACGGTACCAGATTCTTGGGAGAACAGTAGGCTTGTAAAAAGTAACGTACCAAATAAAATAATATACTTCATTTTAGAAAAAATTTCTGCTACAAAGGAAACAGATCTATGTAAAACTAAGGTTACGCACAGATTAACATTTCGTAAGATAATTAACAAAAGAAAAGTCCTGCCTACCAGCAGGACTTTTTCATATTTTTTAAGAGGTACTATTTAATTTACGCCAATGGTCCAGCCAGCTCCCCAGGTGGCCACATCAGTTCCTGTTCCATTACCGTCACCGGTAATAAAATCTGCTTCAGTAAACGTAAACCCTGTGTCGTTCTTAAGTTTGGTAACAATATTATTGAATGTTACATCGGTGATTCCAAGAACACCATCCAGAACACCCTGGCCTGTTGGATTATCTCCGGTATCTCCATCCAGATCAAAAGCTTCTTCAAAATCTGTCAGAACCATGTTGGTAAAAAGGCCTTGCGTACCTGCACGTAAACGAACTGCTTCACTACCGTCATTAGCACCAATAACAGTTACGTTGGTTACTGTAGGACCAGAAAAGTAGCCGGCTTCATTACTAAAATCAGTATTATAACCATCACATTCAAAAGCTTTATCGTGCGATGTACCATGTTGTATATATACGTCTGTTAAGGTTCCTGTATAGCCTTCTGTCCAGTCAATAGAATCATCTTCGGCATTAACAACAACGATATGATTTGCGTTTACCGTACCTCCAAAGAATTCAATACCATCATCAGAACCTTCAAATATTTCAACATAGTCTACGGTAGTACCACTACCAACAGCGTACATGGAAAGTCCGTTTAATTCTGCATTTCCATCAATAGCACCACCAGCGTATTCTATACGAACGTATTGCAATGAACCAGAATCGTCCGCCGGCGTGTTACCACCATACGAAAGGCCACCTACTTCTGAAGTGGACGTATCGGTAGAACCATCAATAGTTGAATTAATTGGTGCAGAACCACAAATTACTAAACCTCCCCAATCCCCTGAAGAAGGGCTAGAGGCATTAGAGGTTAAAATAATAGGATCCGTACTGGTGCCAACTGCATTGATCTGCGCACCTTGCTGAATAGCAATATAGGCATTTACTCCAACTGGTTGGGCTCTTACCGTAAGACCAGCAGGGATAGTTAACGTTGTTCCGGCGCTCATTAGTACAGGTCCGGTAATAATGTAATCATTTGCCGCATCCAACGTTAAATCTTCGAGATATACACCACTTAGGTTTACGGTAGTAGCTCCGGGTTCTTCATTGCCACCCTCATTGTTGGTCGTATTATTTATCACACTGTTGTCTGTGATGATAATATCTGCGGTATCATCGCTTTCACAAGCAATAACAAGTGAGGCTATCATACCAATTAATAAAAATTTGTTTTTCATTTTTTTTAGTTTAAGAATAATTAGAATTTATATTTAAGAGATAGGCCAATATTCATGCCTCGTTTATATTCACGTAATGTAACATCACCGTCCTTAACAAAACCTTGAAGTAAAGGGTTTGTATCTTCAACGCCAGTGTTTTCCCTTACCAGTGAAATAGTAGGATCCAGGATATTTTTAATGGATAAATCCGCTTCGAAATTTTCTCCAAAAGCATTTTTCCATACAAAGTTTAAAGTCGGCACCGCTTTTTCTACTATGTTGCCAAGATTTCCACTACCCAACGCGTAGATACGATCTGAGAAATAGGAATACGCTAAGGTTGCTCGCGGTTTATAGTTTTTAAACTCAGGGCTATAATTTATATCTGCATTTACGATAATTGGGGAAGCACCTTCCAACTCATCCGTTGTTCTGTCTGCAAAGGAAGTCCCGAAGGTAAACCCATCGGAAGTAGCTACTGTTTTAAGGTCTTGCTCCGTGTGTGTGTAGGCGGCGTTAACACCAACTGTCATTACTCCGTTTTCTTCTGCATCTGTTAGTATATTTTTTCGGATTTCAACTTCCATTCCATATACCTTCGCCTGGTCTCCTGTTCTGAAATAACGCTGATTTCCTGTGGCATCGGTGGCCACAACCCTGTTTACCGGGTCATTAATTGTCTTGGCAAATGCCGCTAACGAAACTAGTTCTCCTCGGTTAGGAAACCATTCATATTTAAGATCGTAGTTATAGATTTCAGATAAGATTGGACCCGTGCCGTCTGGTTTTCCCAAAAGGTCTGGGTTACCACCCACACGCTGCGTAACACCTTCATATACGAAATTGGCAGCTTCCTTAAATTCTGGGAAAGAGGCCGTTTTGCTAAAAGAGAATCGAAGGTTAGCATCTTCAGTAAGGGCGTATCGGACATTTAAACTAGGTAGATAAATGTTTTCATAACCCTCTCTGAATCCCGGATCTGTAGGTACCGGGTTGATCACGTCATATACAATGGATTGCTTGTACGCTTCAATACGAAATCCTGGTATTAACAACCATTTATCACTCAAATTAAGTTCTGCCGTTATGAAACCTGCATGGACATCTAAATTACCAGTATAGGTGTTCTCATAAACTTGGGGTCTGTTTACAAGTCCTATATCCACATTTTGAGGGTTCCTAACTATGAACAAATCCCATAGCCCGGAGCCTTGAGGAATATTAATGTTAGAGACATCAAAAAAGCTATCCAGGTCTGTAAGATCTGTAACAGGGTTGGCATTCTTATCATCAATTAAATACCCATAACGCCAGTTATTAAAACGACGTTCTTTTCTACGTCCGTTGTAGCCAAAATTTAGGGTGATCTTTTCTGAAACTTTGTTACTAAGGGTAATATAACTACTTAGTTCATCATCTTCTACACTTTGAAAGTACCGCTGATTGTCAAATGCGATGTTGTCATAAAAGATGGGGTTGGTAACAGGATCATTGTCCAACGCAAATTGGTAATCCTCTAATGAGATTCGTTTTCTATCTGGTTCATCAGAGAATACCTTGTTGAAGCCAATACCCCAATCCAGGCCCCATTTATCATCAAAAGAGTGAGAACCATTTAGCTGGTTTACAAAGATCATGTCCTGATTAAATTGAACGTTTAACTGGAAATATCCTCCATCGCCATTGTTACTAAAACCATCTCTATTAAATCCTTCACCTCCAATTCCATAATAGCCTACAGCGTCTGTAGCACTGTTTACGAACAAGGAGCTGAATTTAATTTTATTTCTTTCATCGATACGAAAGTAGATATTGCCCAAGGCCGTTGTGGTTGTACTATAGGCGTATTCCTCTACATTAGGGAAACGAACTTTAATATCGTTCGTAAAATCTAGCGCTGGCCCTTCACGGAATTCAAAACCATTGCTAAAGCTGGCCATACCAAAAAAGCTAAGCCTCGATTTCTTACTGAGGTTAATAGAGTACCCTCCTTCTATGGCACCCGAAATGTTGGTTGGGCTCGAAGTACTCTCTGGTTCTACACCATGAGAAAGAACAATGGCAAATGGATCGTTGTCATATCGGTTATAAAAACCAAAAAAACTAGTTCCTTCACTTCTCACAAAATCTGTCCCCGCTGCATTGGAGTTTACACCACTTCCCAGTGATACTTCCATGTAGCCGTTACCCACATACTCTTTGGAATCTATATTTACATTACCTGCAGAAAAATCACCATAGAAACTAGGCGTATACGCTTTGCTCACCGAAATGTTTTCAATGATATTCGATGAAAAGAGATCTAGATCTATATTCTTCTTATTAACGTTATTAGAAGGAAGTGAAAGTCCATTCATAGTGGTATTTTGGTAGCGATCTCCCAATCCACGAACATATACATCGCTAGAGCCTTGTTGTTTTGAGATCCCTGAAATTTGCGCTACTGCCGCTGCTGCATCGTCTATCCCTTTTCGGGTTAATGCTTCTGCACTAATGGCTTCTTTAATTTCCAACGCCTTTTTCTGATCTATTAATAAGGCTATTTCGGAATCCCTGGCTACCGATGTGGTAATTACAACCTCCTCTAAAGAAACACTTCCTGCCCCCAGGGCTGTATTCACCTCCGTAACTTTGCCACTTTCTACAATAACATTCGGAATCTCTAGTGTTTCGTATCCCAAGAAACTAAAGACTATTGTATACGTACCGGGCTCAACATTTTGTATCTCATATATTCCGTCGAAATCTGAGGTAGTTCCTTTGGCGGTGCCTTTTAAAACAACATTGGCAAAGGACAAGGGTTGGTTATCATATTCTTTATCCGTAAGTAAGCCAACAATACTGCCAAGTTCCTGAGCACTGCCTGCCATAGCAACAAAGAGAAAAAGAATAGTTAATAGATATTTCATTAAGTTGATTTTCATTTCTTGGTGCAAATAAAGTGCGGTCTTGTAAAGGTGGTGTTAGTCCTATGTTAAACATTTATTGCATTTATGTTACTTAATTGTTAGGAGGTAAAGAAATTGTTACGTCCACGGAAAACGCTTACTTTTAAGGCTTGTAAAAAGGCTATCTTACACCTATTTTAAACTATGAACTGGGAACAATTACTTTCATTAAAACGGTATGGGGATTCCCATAAAAGACTTAGAAAAGAGCAAGACGAAACACGGTTGGGTTTTGAAGTGGACTATGACCGGGTTATCTTTTCTGCTGCTTTCCGAAGTTTACAGGACAAGACCCAGGTAATTCCACTTTCTAAGACCGATTTTGTACATACACGCCTTACCCACAGTTTAGAAGTTTCCGTTGTTGGGAGAAGTTTAGGGCGTATTGTGGGCAAAAAACTTCTTGCCAAGTATCCGCATTTAAAGGAGGTACACGGATATCAGTTTAACGATATAGGTGCCATAGTAGGGGCGGCTTCCCTGGCGCACGATATTGGAAATCCTCCTTTTGGCCATAGTGGAGAAAAGGCGATCGGAGAATTTTTTAAGAGCGGGGCAGGTATGAAATACCAATCCGAATTGTCCGATAAAGAATATCAGGACCTGGTAGATTTTGAGGGGAATGCCAACGGATTTAAAATATTAACCGAATCGCGAGAAGGTATTGATGGTGGATTACGATTAAGTTATGCCACCCTTGGAGCATTTTTGAAATATCCTAAAGAATCGCTCCCCAAGAAACCAATCAAACACATTGCCGATAAGAAATACGGGTGTTTCCAGAACGATGTGGATTTTTTTGCTGAGGTCGCCGAGGAACTTGGACTGCTTGCTACCAGAAAAGGCACAGATATTGGCTATTGCAGACACCCATTAACCTATTTAGTAGAGGCCGCAGATGATATCTGTTATACGATCATTGATTTTGAAGATGGGATTAATTTGGAACTAATCTCGGAAGAATATGCGCTGGAGTATTTGATTAATTTGGTAAAGGACACTATTAATACCAAAAAGTATAATGGTCTTGTTCATATGGAAGACCGGTTAAGTTACTTAAGAGCGCTAGCTATTAATACCCTTATTAATGATGCTGTAACTATTTTTATTGAAAATGAATCAGCTATTTTGGAAGGAAACTTTACTACGGCACTATTAGACAAAAGTAATTATAGTGCGCAGATTAAGGATATTTTGAATGTAAGTGCCGAAAAAATATACCGCTCCCAGGAGGTTATTGAAAAAGAGATCGCTGGGTATCGGATCATAGCAGATATTTTGGAAGGATATACCAATGCCCTGGTAAGAAGCAAATTGGGGAATGCGACCAATTATGACCGACTCTTAATTACTACATTACCTCCCCGATACAGGACTACAGAAGGTTCTTTGTATACTATATTATTAAATAGTTCGTGTTATGTAGCGAGTTTATCCGATAGCGCCGCGGTGCATATTCACAATAAAATTCAGGGAAGACAACTCTAGAAATTGTATGAGAGACCAATACCTAATAGTTGCCTAAATTGTAATTTAGGTCTGCCAGGGTTTAGCACAGAACCGTCGTCTGCCAGGGTTCTATCAAAAAGGATATCATCATCATAGATGATTTGGGTTCCAAAGTTAGCGTTGATATATTCATTAACGATAAACTTAAAGTTTAACTCCCAATCCAGATCTACATTTCCAAAGGAACGCAGGTAATCTGTATACAAACTTATTTTATGTTCCATTTCAACGTTTTTAGAAACGGTCGTTGTCCATGAATTAGTAACCAGGAATCCCAGCTCAATAAACCTATTTTTCCCTTCCTTAATAACAGCGCCACTTGCATCTAGGATGGCCTTTTCAACTCCAAAGGCACCTTCATTGGCCAGGGCCTGATCTAACACGAAGGTTGCTTTTTGGGTAAGGGGGGAAATATAGAGGTTAAAGTTGTTTGTTTTAGAAATATAGGAGGTACCTGCCCCAACAAATAGATACCCCGGAGCCATAAATCTGGAGATGGGCTTGGAGCGATCGGGATACTTGAAGCCGTTCGCAAATTGGGTATTAAACTTAACTTTTGCAGAATAATACCAATTACTTAAGGTGTCTCTTCGGTAGCCGAATGTAGAAGAAAACCGAATGGCATCTTCTGTTTTTCGAAGTTCTCTGCCTTCCTGCGCGTTTAAGCCAAACCGCAAAACCAGGTCATTATCCCACTGTACATATCTAAATTTGTAATTACGAACAAATTTAGCACTCCCCAGTGCAGAAACTGAATTTTCACCCCCTGCATTCCAGTTTACAAAGGCCACTTCGCTGAGGTTTAGGCCAAGAGTATTTTCAGTCACCCAAAAAGACGGCATCTTAAAACTTTTAAATCGTTTTAAAAGCGGTTTTGTTTTGTTAAAAGAAAGCACGGGATTTACAAGATTTACTCCTCTTGGTATGATGATTATTTTTTCCTGTACAGATCTGATAACTATTGTGTCTACAAAGGTTGTATCTATATCCTGAGCAGGAGGGATGGTATCTTGGCCATAGCTGGCAGGGGCAATTACCCATACAAACAAAATGAAAAGAAAGGAGGTTAGTTTAGGAAACTTCATGTAATTGCCTGGTTATTGAATTTTGTAATGTAGTTGCATCAATATGCCCTAATTGTTGCAGTTCTTCTACGGAACCATGCTCCAGAAAAACATCTGAGAGTGCCAGTATTTCTATGGTATTCGTATAACCGTGAGTATTGGCAAATTCCAGGATGGCACTGCCAAAACCTCCTGTTTTACAGCCATCCTCTATAGTAATTATTACCTCATAGTTTTTAAAAACTGTATGAAGTTGAATTTCATCGAGCGGTTTTACAAAACGCATATCATAATGGCCAACTTTTTAACCATGGTTCAGGTCCTTTAGTACAGTAGTTACTGTATTCCCTATATGACCTACAGAAAGAACTGCAATTGAACTGCCCTTAACAAGTTCTCTGGAAGTGCCGATAGTGATGGTCTCAAAAGGCGTCTGCCAGAAATCTAACACCCCTCGCCCCCTTGGATAGCGGATAGCAATCGGATGTGAAATACCTTGCTGAACCGTGTACATAATGTTCCGCAGTTCTGACTCGTTCATCGGTGAAAAAATGACCATATTGGGGATACATCGCAGAAATGCGATATCAAATACCCCGTGATGAGTGGCTCCGTCTTGTCCTACCAAACCCGATCTGTCCAGGCAAAAAACTACCGGTAAGTTCTGCAAGGCAATGTCATGTATAACCTGGTCATAGGCGCGTTGCAAAAAGGTAGAATATATATTGCAAAACGGAATCATGCCCTCGGTTGCTAGCCCGCCGGCCATGGTAACGGCATGTTGTTCCGCGATTCCAACGTCGAAGGCCCTATCCGGGAATTTTTCCATCATATATTTGAGGGAACTACCAGTAGGCATGGCAGGGGTAATCCCAATGATCTTCTCATTGTCTTGGGCCAGTTCTACCAGGCTATGTCCAAAAACATCCTGGTATTTGGATGGCAAGTGTTCTTGAGATGAAGAAATTAATTCTCCTGTGTCTTTGTTGAATTTACCAGGCGCATGGTATACGATCTGATTTTCCTCGGCCTTTTGCAAACCTTTACCCTTGGTGGTGATTACGTGCAGCAAACGAGGCCCCTTACGAGATTTAAGCCTGGTTAATTCTGCCACCAGGGCATCAATATCATGACCATCAATTGGGCCTGAATAATCAAAATTGAGACACTCAAAAATGTTTTCCTCTTTGGCAGTGCCTTTTTTAACGTTGGTCAGGTATTTTTTTAAGGCACCAACGCTGGGATCAATACCTATGGCATTGTCATTTAAAATGATAAGTACATTAGCGTCTGTTACACCAGCATGATTTAAACCTTCAAAAGCCATTCCACTTGCTATAGAGGCATCTCCAATAACGGCAATGTGTTGTTTGGCAGTATCTCCTTGTAGTTTGGAGGCGATGGCCATTCCCATGACAGCGGATATTGATGTGGAGCTGTGACCGGTTCCAAATGCATCATAGTCACTTTCAGCTCTATTCGGAAACCCGCTGATTCCCCCAAGTTGCCTGTTTGTTTTAAAAATAGCTTTCCTCCCCGTTAGTATCTTATGACCATAGGCCTGGTGGCCCACATCCCATATAAGTCTGTCTGTGGGCGTGTTAAAAACATAATGCAGGGCAATAGTTAATTCTACCACACCAAGACTAGCGCCAAGGTGTCCTTCTTTAACAGCTACAATATCTATAATGAACTCCCTTAGTTCATTAGCCAACGACGAAAGATCTGCCGGTGTTAGTGTTCTTAAATCGTTAGGGCTATCTATGTTATTTAACAGACTCATAAGAAGAGGCAAAGGTACATTAATTCATTTTTGATGCCCCAAGGGAATTGTATGAAAATTGTATTTTTGGCGCTATGGAAATAGTATTGGATGATGCTTACTTTATGAAAAAGGCGCTTCAGGAAGCAGAAACGGCCTTTGATAATGGTGAAATTCCTGTTGGTGCTGTGATTGTGGTACAAGGGCGTATAATAGCAAGGGCCCATAATCAGACCGAGCAGCTAAATGATGTAACAGCCCATGCAGAAATGTTGGCGATAACCTCTGCGGCTAACTTTTTAGGGGGCAAATATTTACATGATTGCACCCTCTATGTAACGCTGGAGCCATGCCAAATGTGTGCCGGGGCCCTGTATTGGAGTCAGATTCCAAGGGTAGTTTTTGGGGCCTATGATCCTCAGCGGGGGTATGCGGCTACAGGTACCCAATTGCATCCAAAGACCAAGATAGAAGGAGGTATTCTGGAAAAAGAAGCCGCTGCCATGCTAAAAAAGTTTTTTATTCAAAAAAGGAATTTAAACTAGGGATCCGGTCAACCTCGTATTCAAAAAAAAACACCCTGAAAATTCAGGGTGCTTCGATACTTTTCAAAATAAAATAAGCTTAGCTGATCACTTGTACCTGAGCAGCAACCATTCCTTTTCTACCTTCTTCTTCCACGTATTCTACTTTGTCTCCTTCGTTCAATTCAACCCCATTTAAGGCTGAGGCGTGAACAAAGATGTCTTTTTCCGTTTCGTCGTTAGTAATAAATCCATAGCCCTTGGATTCATTAAAAAATTTTACAGTTCCAGTCATTAAATTAAATTTAAAGAATAATAAAGTGTACTACTAATTTATGGATTTTTACTCAGAAAGTGTAGAAGGAATTCTTATTTTTTGGTCGAAAGGTCTTCATCCTTAGGCTTTTTGTCGGCCCTCCCTTGCATTTTTCGGATGTTTTCTTCGGTCAGCATATAATCTTTCACTTTTTTGCCTTTACTCTCTTTAAAGAGGAATAGGGGCATGGCGATCAAGAACAATCCTACGGTTCCAAAACCGATATATTTGTTGGCCAAAGCAGGGTTGTCTTCAAGTATTGAAAAGCCGTAGATAATGCTTCCAATAGAGGCAATAACTATAAGTAAGACTATATAACTCGATTTTTTCGTCATGTTATTTAGTAAAGTTAATCAACTTACGTCGATAGGCCGTAAGGAGTTTAGACTTGGAGACAAACCCGTAATATTTCCCTTCCTTAATCACGGGTAAATTCCATGCACTGCTATCCTGAAATTTTTGCATCACCGTTTGCATAGAATCCGTTTCATAGAAGATATGCTCAGGAGCTTTATGCATAAAAGATTCTACAATGATCTTATCGTAGAGCGTGGTGTCGAACATAAATTCCCGAATATCATCGAGTACCACTATTCCGACCAAAAAATCGTTCTTATCAACTACCGGAAATATATTACGGGCAGATTTGGCTACTGATTTATGCAGCATGTCGCCCAGGGTCATGTTTTGGGTTACTGTTTTAAAATCTTTCTCTATGACGTCATCTATTTGCATGAGGGTAAGCACCGTCTGATCTTTGTTGTGGGTGATCAAAGCACCTGCTTTTGCCAATTCTTTGGTATAAATCGTATGATCCATCGCATTTTTAGTCATCAAAAACGAAATAGCAGAAGTTATCATTAACGGAACAAAAAGTTCATACCCCCCGGTAATCTCGGCAATCAGGAAAATGGCGGTTAGTGGTGCGTGGAGCACACCGGCAATGAGTCCGGCCATCCCTATGAGTGTAAAATTGCTTTCGCTAACCGAGAACCCAAACCCAATATTATTAATGACTTTGGCAACCACATTGCCAAGTGCGCTGCCCATAACCATCGTAGGGATAAATATACCTCCTGCGCCTCCGGCGGCAAATGTAGTCGTCATGGCAACGGCTTTAAAGATCGTAATGCCAAAAAGCAGTGCAATAACTACCCAGATGTTTTCTGTATAGGCGTCAAAAGGCGTTGCTCCCAGGGCTTTTATATGATTTCCATCGAGTAAATCATTAATGAAACCAAAACCTTCCCCATAAAGCGGTGGTACTACGTAAAGCATTGCTCCAATGGCGAGTCCTCCTACCAGTAATTTATATTTGGGGCTCTTAAAGCGTTTGAAGAATTGAAGGATACCAAAATACATTTTGGTAAAATATACAGAGGCGATAGCAGTTCCAACTCCAAGCAGTATATAGAATAACGTGTCTTGTATCTCAAACTTTTCTGTAATAGTGAAATTAAAAAGACTCTCATCCCCAAGAAAGAAATAAGAAGTAAGCACCCCTGAAATAGAAGCAAACAATAGCGGAAGCAATGAGAGCATTGTAAGATCGAGGCTAAATACTTCTACTGCAAAAATAATGGCCGCTATGGGAGATTGAAATATGGAAGCAATGGCTCCGGCCGAGGCACAGGCAATTAATAAGGAACGTGTTTTGGCATTGATATGCAAAAACCTGGAAAAATTAGAACTCAGGGCAGATCCCGAAGCAACGGCAGGACCCAAAAGCCCTACAGAACCCCCAAAACCAACGGTTAAAGGAGCAGTTATTAGAGGAGTGTAAATACTTTTTATACTAAGGATCCCTTTCTTTTTGGACAACGAAAGCAAGATAGACGAAATAGCGTGTTCCAGTTTTTTCTTGTGGACATATTTTACATAGAGGTACACCAAGGTTAGCCCAATAATTGGACTTATAAAGTACAGTTGAGTACTAGAAAATTCGATCCCCTCATCTACGATCGATTCTATAAAATAAGTTGTGTTTTTAAGGGTCACAGCAGCTAAACCGGCTAAGAATCCGACCGCCACGCTCATGATATGAATAAACGTCTTGTTAGAGATGTGCTTATACCGCCATCTGAAAAATTGTGTAAACAAGCTTTTAATCTGATGAGGCATTCTGTGGTTAAAATATAAAGGTATAAAAAATTAGAACGCCCAACCCACTATATTCCAGGCTATGAACCATTGTGTAAGTCGTTAAACTCAGGACTTGTTTTGTCTAAGGTCTAATTTTAAACTTAGTTCCTTTAATTGCGAGGCATCTATGGTTGCCGGAGCATCTATCATTAAATCTCTTCCGCTATTATTTTTTGGAAAGGCAATAAAGTCCCTGATAGTTTCCTGGCCTCCTAAAATGGCCACCAACCTGTCTAGACCAAAAGCAATACCTCCATGCGGAGGGGCTCCATACTGGAACGCATCCATTAAAAATCCAAATTGCTCTTTAGCCTCTTCTTCACTAAAGCCCAGATGTCTAAACATGGTCGCCTGCACTTGTTTGTCGTGAATTCTAATAGACCCGCCACCAATCTCATTTCCATTTAATACCAGATCATAGGCATTGGCGCGTACTGCTGCCGGATCGGTTTCTAACAACTCCAATTGTCCAGGCTTTGGAGAAGTAAAAGGATGATGCATTGCATGGTAATCCCCAGTTTCTTCATCTTTTTCAAGAAGGGGAAAATCTACCACCCATAGCGGTGCGAAATCTGATGAATTTCGCAAGCCTAGCCTTTCTGCCAGTTCCATACGTAAAGCACTTAGTTGTGTTCTGGTGGCTTGTATTTCACCCGAAAGAACACAAATTAGGTCTCCGGGAACCGCCTGTGTTGCTGCTGCCCATTTC
>JABDPH010000039.1 GCA_013042925.1 Eudoraea sp. | reverse complement strand
CGTTCTTTTTGTTTTTATCAATGACCTGCAGCGCGTAATAATGAATTCTTTCAAACTGTTCCTTCAAGCCCATGTCGCTATTATCAAACAATATTGCATCCTGAGCTTTAACAAGAGGTGAACATGCTCTGTTTGAATCAATATAATCACGTTCACGAACATTTTTTAGTACCTCTTCAAATTCAACATTTTCTCCTCGTGAAATCAATTCCTTATAGCGTCGTGAAGCCCTAATATCAGGAGAAGCAGTCATAAATATTTTAAGCTCTGCGTCAGGAAAAACAATAGTTCCTATATCACGTCCATCCATCACTATCCCTTTCGAATTTCCCATTTCTCGTTGCATGCTGACTAATTTCTCACGGACTTCGGGTATTACAGAAATTTTGCTTACCTCTTTGGAAACTCGCATACTTCTAATTTCCTTCTCCACATTTTTCCCATTGAGAAACATTTCTGAGAATCCCAATTCATCATTAAACTCAAATTTGAGTTTTGCTTTGGGAAGTAGACCAATTAACTTCTTAAAATCAATTTCATGGTCAATAATGCAATTGTTCTCTATAGCAAATAAGGTAATTGCACGGTACATTGCACCGGTATCAACATATACGTAATTCAATGATTTGGCCAATTCCTTGGCAATGGTACTTTTTCCTGTAGAAGAATAACCATCAATTGCAATAGTAATCTTTCCCATATGTTAAAAGTAGAGAGAAATGATTTAAAGCGAAACTAAAAAAGCCCTTTTTACTTAATCCTAAGAAAGCAAGGGCAAATTTAGTTTCGTATTATCATATTATAATTTCTTGGCGTTTTTTACTTTTTGGTCAGTGATGGCCATATCTATTACCTCACTCATATCGCTAACATAATGAAATGTTAGCCCTTTTAAGTATTCCTCTTTAATATCCAGGATATCTTTTCTGTTTTCCTCAGATAATATTATCTCCTTTATCCTGGCCCTTTTAGCAGCAAGTATTTTTTCCTTAATACCTCCTACAGGTAAAACTTTGCCCCTTAAAGTAATCTCACCTGTCATAGCCAGGCTTTTTTTGACCTTTTTCTGGGCAAATAGAGAAACCAGTGATGTAAGCATTGTAATACCCGCACTTGGACCATCCTTGGGTGTTGCTCCCTCAGGTACGTGAATATGAACATTATACTTGTCAAAAACTAAAGGATTTATACCAAAACTTTCTGCATTGGATTTAATATACTCCATGGCTATGGTGGCAGATTCCTTCATTACTTTACCCAAGTTGCCGGTTATATTCAGGGCTCCTTTTCCTTTAGACAGGATAGATTCTATAAAAAGAATATCTCCACCTACACTGGTCCAGGCCAATCCGGTAACCACTCCGGCTATATCATTATTTTCATATTTATCGCGTTCCAACCTGGCCGGACCCAATACTTTTTCTATATCATCATTACTAATCTTCACATTATATGACTCCTCAATAGCAATTGATTTAGCAGCATATCGGACCATTTTAGCTATTTGTTTTTCCAGCCCTCTTACACCAGATTCTCGTGTATATCCTTCAACAATTTTTTCCAATTGTCGTTTTCCAATTTTTAAATCTTTCGATGAGAGTCCATGCTCTTTAAGTTGTTTGGGTAGCAAATGTCGTTTCCCAATTTCTACTTTTTCTTCAATGGTATATCCGGTAACATTTATTATCTCCATTCTATCGCGCAAGGCAGGTTGTATCGTAGAAAGATTATTGGCGGTTGCTATAAACATGACTTTAGAAAGATCATAACCCAGCTCAAGGAAATTATCGTGGAATTCATTGTTTTGTTCAGGATCCAATACCTCTAACATAGCGGAAGAAGGATCGCCCTGGTGACTAGCCCCCAATTTGTCTATTTCATCTAAAATGAAAACTGGGTTCGAAGTTCCTGCTTTTTTAATACTTTGTAAAATCCTGCCTGGCATGGCGCCGATATAAGTTTTACGGTGCCCTCTGATTTCAGCTTCATCTCGTAAACCACCTAAAGACATACGAACGTATTCCCTGCCTAATGCTTCGGCTACCGATTTGCCAAGGGAGGTCTTTCCTACCCCGGGAGGTCCATAAAGACACAAAATAGGAGATTTCATATCATTTCGCAGCTTGAGAACAGCTAAATACTCAATTATCCTTTGCTTTACATCTTCAAGTCCATAATGATCTCTGTCTAAAATTCTCTGAGCCCTTTTAAGATCAAATTTATCTTTGGAATACTCATTCCAAGGTAATTCGAGAAACAAATCGAGATAATTCCTTTGTATGGAATATTCCGCTACCTGAGGATTCATCCGCTGCATTTTAGCCAATTCCTTTTCAAAATGCTCTGCTACCTTTGCATCCCATTTCTTATTCTTGGATTTGGTTTGCATTTCAAGAAACTCCTCATCATAAGAAGCCCCTCCCAATTCTTCCTGAATTGTTTTCATCTGTTGATGTAAAAAATACTCACGCTGCTGCTGATCCAGGTCACTGCGTACTTTAGACTGGATATCTTTCTGAAGTTTCAATTTCTGAAGCTCCACATTCATGTATTTTAAAGTAGCGAGGGCTCTGTTTTGCAGATTAGGGATCTCCAGCAAGTCCTGCTTGTCTTTTACATCCAGATTAAGGTTTGAAGAAACGAAGTTTATCAGGAAAGAATTGCTTTCTATATTCTTTATCGCAAAGGAAGCTTCACTTGGAATGTTAGGATTATTTTTGATGATTTTTAACGCCAATTCTTTTATCGAATCTATGATAGCCAGAAATTCCTGATCGCCAGGCAAGGGTCTAACCTCATCCGCTTCTCGAATCGTAGCAGTCATATATGGATTCTCGGTGAGAACCTCAGCTATTTCAAATCGTTTTTTACCTTGTATTATAACGGTAGTATTACCATCAGGCATTTTCAAAACCCTTAAAATTCTGGCAACAGTCCCTAAAATATTTATATCCTTAATCCCGGGATTTTCGGTCTCCTCATCTTTCTGCGAAACAACTCCTATTACCTTAGATCCCTTATTGGCATCCTTTATCAGATTTATGGAGGTATCCCTTCCCGCAGTAATGGGTATAACAACACCCGGAAACAATACGGTATTTCGAAGAGGTAAAATTGGTAATACTTCAGGTAAGCTTTCGTTATTCATCTCCTCTTCGTCTTCAGGAGTCAATAACGGTATTAATTCAGAATCTTCATCAATTCCTTGTAACGTCATATTGTCAAAATTTGAATACTTAGAATATCCCATATCATTTTATTCGGTCATTCTGTCATTATAGGACAGATTATCTATTAGTTAATTTTATCGATACCTTTTTAGTCGGCCCCTATTTAGCTATAAATAGCCATAAATAAAGGTCTTTCAGCTTAATTAAGACAATTCTTGTGCCAACAAAGAGATATTTTTCTAAAAAAAGTGTAACATTTAATAAATTAATAAATCTTTTATACAAAGCATTTACTTTTTGAGCCAAAATAAAGTACATACTGAAGCCTTGTTACAATTGTGTCGGGAGGGTAAGCAAAGTGCACAAATGGAAATTTACAATCGCTATTACAAAGCCATGTTTAATACGGCCTTTAGGATTGTAAAAGACAGTGCAGAAGCTGAAGATGTTATGCAGGAATCGTTTTTAAATGCTTTTACGAAACTGCATACGTTTAAAGGAGATGTTACTTTCGGTGCGTGGTTAAAGCGCATAGTTATTAACAAAAGCATTTACCATTACAGAAAGCAGAAGAAAAAGAATGAGGTTGGATTAGATGAAATATTGTACAAGGTCGAAGATAATGATGGAATTGCCGAGGATCATGGGAATACAGAACGAATGGCTCAAAAAGTACTGGAAACCATGAAACAATTGAAAGACAATTACAGAATTTCTTTGACCTTACATCTAATTGAAGGCTATGATTACGAAGAGATTAGTTCAATCATGGGTATAAGTTATGCGAATTGCAGGACTACAATATCAAGGGCAAAGGACAGTTTGAGAAAAAAAATGATAAACGCTTAATTATGAATGAAGATCGAAACATAGAGAAATTGTTCAAGACACTTCAAGGTTCTTTTGATACAGAAGAACCAGGAGAAGGTCATGAGGAAAGGTTCCTGCAGAAGTTAAGCAATTCTAAAGG
>JABDPH010000029.1 GCA_013042925.1 Eudoraea sp. | reverse complement strand
AGATAGGGGTTTTTAAATCTATCCAAAACATCGTTCGAGAATTGAATCAATTCCTTTTCAGGTAAATCCAGAGTTGGGCAAATTTCATTGAATATGGCATTTTTTAAAAATACACCCACTAGCGGATCTTCTAAAGATTCACGTACAGTATCTATACCATACAGATAACCAACCGGGACTAATGATGTGTGTGCCCCATTTAGTATTCGGACCTTTCTGGTTCTGTATGGTTCCATATTATCCGTAAAGACAACATTCAATCCGTTTTGATCTGCGGGAAATTCCTCTTTAACTTCTTTTGGCCCTTCAATAACCCATAAATGAAACTGTTCGCCCTCAACGACCAGATTGTCTTTATACCCTAATTCTTTCGTAATTCGGTCTATCTTATTTTTAGGATATCCAGGGACTATTCTGTCTACCAAAGTATTACAGAATATGTTGTTTTTATCGATCCAGTTGACAAATTCTGTGGGTAAATTCCATTCAGCCGCATATTGAAGAATTATTCTTTTTAAATTATCCCCGTTTCTGTCTATTAATTCACAGGGTAGTATAATTAATCCTTTATCCGAAGCGCCTTTGAAAGTTTTGAATCTTTTGTATAAAAAAGCGGTTAATTTTCCAGGAAAACTTTTCTGAGGTGAATCTGCTAATTTATCAGCTTTATGATAGGCTATTCCGGCTTCTGTTGTATTGGATATAACGAAACGCAAGTCGGGATTTTCGGCAATAGACAAATAAGCTGAATATTCTTTATAAGGATTAATTGCTCTTTGAATACAATCTATGATTTGATGCTCACTAACGGCAAGACCATTTTTGATCCCATTTAAGTATAACGTATATAATCCATCCTGATCATTAAGTGTTTTGACCAGTCCCTGCTCTATAGGTTGTACCACAACTACGCCTGTATTGAAACCGGGATTTTTGTTCATTTCATGAATCATCCAATCCGCAAAGGCCCTCAAAAAATTACCTTCCCCAAATTGTATTATTCTTTCCGGATAGGAATTGGCAGTTACAGTGCTTCTGTTTAGTGTTTTCAAAAGTTATTCTATTTACCGGAATTTCAGGGCTTTTAAAATTATATTATTATAACGAGATGCCTCTTTTCCATGGAATAAAGTCGTTCTGTCCTTTTAAATTTGCTTTGGCTGCTATTTCACCACTGGCCGTTGCTATGATGTAATCCAGAATTTTAACTCCCATACTTTCAATACTATCTTCACCATTGATTACCGTACCTGCATTAATGTCTATGATATCTTTCATTTTTTCGTACAAGTGAGTGTTACTTGAGAGCTTTAAAACAGGGGCTACGGGATTTCCTGTTGGTGTGCCCAGACCTGTTGTAAACACTATCATATTGCATCCGGATCCCGCAAGTCCGGTTGTGCTTTCCACATCATTGCCGGGAGTACAGAGGAGGTTTAGTCCGGCCCTGGTAATTTTTTCAGTGTAATCGAGTACATCAACAACTGGGGAAGTCCCACCCTTTTTAGCAGCTCCAGCAGATTTCATGGCATCCGTTATAAGGCCATCCTTAATATTACCGGGTGATGGATTATTTTCAAAGGCTGAGCCCACAGCTTTAGCCGCTGCAGAATATGAATCCATAAGTGAAGCAAATTTCTTTGCAGCTTCATCAGTTTCACATCTATTGATAAGTTCTTGTTCAACTCCGTTGAGTTCCGGAAACTCCGAAAGAACTGTTGTGCCTCCTAATGCCACCAATAAATCTGAAGCATATCCCAATGCAGGGTTGGCTGAAATTCCTGAAAATCCATCAGACCCGCCACATTCCAACCCTAAAACCAATTTGTTCAATGGAGCCGCTTTTCTTTCTAATTTATTGGCTTTGGTTAATCCGATAAACGTTCGTTTTACGGCTTCTTCAATAAAATCACGTTCACTTTTGCTTTTTTGCTGTTCCAGGTAATACACAGGTTTTGAAAAGTTTGGATCCTTTTGCTCAATGGACTTTTGCAGGAATTCAACTTCTGCGTTCTGACAGCCCAAACTCAATACAGTAGCTCCGGCTACATTAGAATTCGTTATATACCCTGCAAAAAGATTACACAATGCTTCAGAATCCTGGCGGACTCCCCCGCAACCCCCGTCATGCTTTAAAAATTTTATTCCATCAACATTCGGAAATACACGGTTTTTAGATATTTCGTCTTTTGAATGGATAATAGAAGTAGCATATATTTCATCTTCGTTGGCCCCGGCTTGATATTTATTAATCAATGCCTGGGTGTCTACGGCAAAATCTTTTTTGGTTATATATCCTAATGCCTCCGATAGCGCTGCCTCTAAGACATCTACATTTCGGTTCTCACAAAATACCATGGGAATGATCAACCAATAATTAGCAGTTCCAACACTGCCGTCTTCCCTGTGGTACCCATTAAATGTTCGTCCATTAAATTTTGAAATATCCGGTGCGATCCATTTAAAATTTTCTTTGGTACTACTATAAGCTGATGAAGCATGTTTGACATTCTCTACAGTTATTGCGCAGCCGCTTTTAATTGGTTTAACCGCTTTTCCAATAAGGACACCATACATATAGATCTCATCACCAATACTAAAATTTTGCCCGGAGA
>JABDPH010000020.1 GCA_013042925.1 Eudoraea sp. | reverse complement strand
GCCTGAAAGAATCCCAGCCAGAGTTGTATAGGGCTGTCCGAAATAAGCTTAAACTTTGGAAATTATCTGAAGAGCAAATCCAGCAAATCGAGAAGTCAGGCCAGGTTAGAGAAAACTTCCCGGTATATGCCAATGTTTCAGGAACGGTAACGGAAATCATGGTAAAAGCCGGAGACTATATCAATCAAGGTTCTCCCATGTTTAAAATCACTAATCTAAATACTGTATGGGCAGTTTTTGATGCATATGAAAATCAGGTCTCTCTTTTAAAGGAAGGTCAAAAAATTGACATTATAACCAAGGCTTATCCGGACAAGAAATTCGATGCTAAAATATCTTTTATAGATCCCTTATTGAATTCGGCCACAAGGACTGTAAAGGTCAGAGCAGTACTTCAAAATACAAAAGGTCAGTTAAAACCGGGAATGTTTGTGACCGGGAATCTGGGGCTTAGATCGAAAATTATAAATGATATGATTGTTATTCCTGAAAGTGCTGTTCTTTGGACAGGAGAACGCTCGGTGGTCTATGTTAAAACCGACCCGGAAAATTTAACTTTTGCAATGCGCGAAATTACCCTTGGCGATCTTCTCAATGATGGGTATGTTGTCTTGTCGGGTTTAGAAAAAGGTGAAGAAATCGTTACAAATGGAACCTTTACCATAGATGCGGCGGCACAACTCAAAGGAAAAAAATCCATGATGAACGAAAAAGCCGAAAAAGTCATGGCAGGCCATGAGAATCATAATTAGAAATTTACGGTTTGTAAATATTATATTTGGGATATCCTGATTTAGATTTGAATAGCTAACACCCAGATTTTATTATGTTCATTTTTTATCCACTTTTTTTGAGTTTCCCTACCAAATGTTTGTGATTTAATATTAATGGAAATAAACACGTTGTAAGGAAAACTGATTTCATCACACTAAATAGAAGCAGATGAAAAAGAATGCTTCTACGATCTATCCCTTTTATAAGTTTTATTCTCCTTAGTTATCCTATGATATCTCAAACCTGTTGTTCCGGTGGTGTACCTCTTTCTAATAATTTAGGTTTGCCAATAGAAGAAAGAGGTATATGGCAGTTTGGACTGAACTACGATTACAATAATTTGAATACCCTTAATGCCGGGAGTACAAAATTAGACGACAATTCACGAAAAAGGATAACAAATTCAGTTTTATTCAGCAGTGCATATTCCATTACGGACAGGTTTGCACTGGAAGCTCTATTAAGCTGGGTTAACCAAACGAGGACAATTACACAATTCGGGAACGAAAATTTTACAGAAACTTCAGGCATTGGAGATGCGGTGCTTATGGCAAAGTATGCCTTCCCTGAAGCCTTTGGTGCAAAAAGCGCAGTTAATTTAGGGCTTGGTGCAAAAGCACCGCTTGGAAGATCGGATCTTACGAATGAGGATGGTTTTCTATTAACCGCAGACCTTCAGCCTGGAAGCGGTGCCTGGGATATCCTGGGATGGTTATCACTCTCCAAGGCATTTGACTTTAGGCCATCGGCCACTTTTTCAGGTAATTTCATATACAGATCTACGGGAGTTAATAATTCATACTTAAACGGTACTTCTACCTATGAGTTTGGGAATGTCTTTCAGGCAAATGTGGGATATACAGATCAATTTTTACTGTTCAACACTGTTTTTAATCCTGGACTTATCTTTAAATACAGAAATGCATCAATAGATAAAATAAACAGTATTAACCTCCCGAATACAGGAGGCGAGTGGGTTTTTGTCAGACCTGAATTAAGTGTCAATATAATAACCAATTTTTTGGTTACCCTGCGTTTGGAGTTGCCTATTTACAGTTATGTTGTTGGAACACAGTTAACACCCACAACGAGATTTACAGCTGGAGTTTATTTTAAACTCAATAACAAAAACAATACAATAAATTTATAGCTATGAAAAAAATCGTAACGTTTATTATTTGTGCCATGCTCTGCCAATTTTCGTGCAGTTCATCCAGCACCCAGGATCAGAACACAGATCCTGACAATGAAAATCCGTCTGAACCTTCCATATGGAGTATACCCATAGCGGATATTTTTGACGGCGGTCCCGGGAGAGATGGGATACCTGCATTGGAGAATCCCGGATTTGTATCTGTAGAGGATGAGTTTGCGCTATTAGACGGGGATTTGATTTTGGGATACAAGAACGGAGACGATATAAGGGCATATCAACATATTGTGTTGGATTGGCATGAGATAGTAAATGACAATGTTGGTGATGTTTCCATAGCTGTTACATATTGCCCTTTGACAGGAACAGGGATTGGCTGGAACAGGGTAATAAATGGACAGGAAACCACTTTTGGAGTATCCGGATTACTTTACAATACCAACCTTATTCCCTTTGACCGGGAAACCAAAAGCAATTGGGCTCAGATTTTAAATGAATCTGTAAACGGAGAGCTAATAGGTGAAAAAGCAGAATTGATTTCACTGGTTGAAACAGACTGGAAGACATGGAGGACTATGTACCCTACGACAAAAGCATTAAGTTTAAATACTGGTTTTTCAAGAACTTATGGGGTATATCCGTATGTAGACTATAAGACGAATAATGATTTCTTTTTATTCCCGGTTCCAAAAGATAACCGGCTGCCTTTAAAGGAGCGCATATTAGCGGTTATAGATGAAACAGATGCAAGGGCTTACCGTTTTACAGATCTGGTTTCTGAAAATTTGGTAAGGGAGACTTTTAAAGGCAAAGAATACCTGGTTGTTGGAAATGGCAATTTTATGATTTCGTTTGAACTCGATGCCAATTCTGAGGGATTGCAGTTTAATTATGTGTTTAATGGTTCTGAAATTGTTTTACGAGATAATGAAAACAATGAATGGAACATCTTTGGAGAAGCGGTTTCCGGTCCGCGCTTTGGACAACGATTGAAGTCAGCAAATGCTTTTATGGGATATTGGTTTTCTATACCAGCTTTTTATACTACCGAGATTTATAATAATTAATTGTTATATAAAAAAAACCGTTCTTTTCTAAAGAACGGTTTTTAAATTTAAACTATATAGAGTCTTACATCATTCCAGGCATTCCACCTCCACCCATTGGTGGTCCTGCCGGAGCAGGAGTGTCTTCCTTGATGTCGGTTAAGGCGCATTCAGTTGTCAGAATCATTCCTGCAACAGAAGCGGCATTCTCTAATGCTATTCTTGTAACTTTTGCAGGATCAATGATTCCGGCTTCAAGCATTTTAACGTACTTTTCTGATTTTGCATCATAACCAAAATCGCCTTTACCATCATGCACTTTAGCAACAACTACCGAGCCTTCACCACCTGCATTGGATACAATAGTTCTTAACGGAGCTTCAATAGCCCTGGTAACTATTTGTAAGCCTGTCTCTTCATCAGCATTTTCTACTGAGACTTTAGCAAGTGCTGATTTGGACCTGATAAAAGCAACACCACCACCGGCAACAATACCTTCTTCTACAGCTGCTCTTGTTGCATGAAGTGCGTCGTCTACACGGTCTTTCTTTTCCTTCATCTCTACTTCAGATGCTGCACCAACATAGAGTACTGCAACTCCTCCGGCTAATTTAGCCAAACGTTCCTGAAGCTTTTCTTTATCGTAATCTGATGTAGTGGTCTCTATCTGAGATTTAATTTGATTAACTCTGGTCTTTATATTTTTTACCACTCCGGAACCATTGACAATAGTTGTATTATCCTTGTCTATGGTCACTTTTTCACAGCTTCCCAACATATCCAGGGTTGTATTTTCAAGAGAAAATCCTCTTTCTTCTGAAATTACCGTACCACCAGTCAAAATAGCGATATCCTCCAACATTGCTTTTCTTCTATCACCAAATCCGGGAGCTTTTACTGCTGCTATCTTTAAGGAACCTCTTAATTTGTTAACCACTAAAGTTGCCAACGCTTCACCATCTACATCTTCAGAAATAATTAATAATGGTTTCCCAGATTGCGCCACCGGCTCGAGAACAGGTAACAGGTCTTTCATTGTTGAGATCTTTTTGTCGAACAACAAAATATATGGGTTTTCAAGATTTGCGATCATCTTGTCTGAATCGGTCACAAAATAAGGAGAAAGGTACCCTCTGTCAAATTGCATTCCTTCAACAACATCTACATACGTGTCTGTTCCTTTGGCTTCTTCAACTGTTATTACCCCTTCCTTGCCAACTTTTCCAAAAGCCTGAGCAATAAGTTCTCCTATGTTTTCATCATTATTGGATGAAATAGTCGCTACTTGTTTAATTTTTTCAGAAGAATCACCTACTTTTTTGGCTTGCTTGGATAAGTTATTTACAATTGCTTCAACTGCTTTATCAATACCTCTCTTAAGATCCATTGGATTAGCACCTGCAGCAACATTTTTAAGCCCTTCTTTAACAATAGCCTGTGCTAAAACGGTAGCTGTTGTAGTTCCGTCACCTGCAAGATCATTAGTTTTAGAAGCAACTTCTTTTACCATTTGTGCTCCCATATCTTCCAGAGCATCAGCCAATTCTATTTCCTTTGCAACGGTAACACCATCTTTAGTTACAGCAGGAGCCCCAAACGATTTACTTACTATTACGTTTCGTCCTTTAGGTCCTAAAGTTACCTTTACCGCGTTAGCAAGGGCATCAACGCCTCTGCGCAGACCATCGCGTGCTTCAATATCAAATTTTATATCTTTTGCCATTTTCTATTCGTAGTTTTTGGTTATTAAATAATTGCTAAAATGTCGCTTTCACGCATCATAAGATAATCGGAACCGTCAAGCTTTAACTCGGTACCCGCATATTTTCCATAAAGTACAGTATCACCAACTTTAACTGTCATTTTCTCATCTTTTGTACCCGGGCCAACTGCCACGACTTTTCCATTTTGTGGTTTTTCCTTGGCAGTATCCGGGATATATATCCCCGATGCCGTCTTGGTCTCCGCTGCCATAGGCTCTATAAGGACCCTGTCTGCAAGTGGTTTAATGTTTACTTTAGCCATATTATTTAGTTTTTAGTTTATAAATTTCTCCTTCTATTGGGCAGAAATTATGCCATTGCTTAAAAACTGACATAATGTTAAAATAAAAATGCCAGCTTGTCATTTCTGCTGGCATTTGGATATCTCATTTCTAAATTCTATTGAATTGTATCGGACGAAACACTTCCATCAGATCCAGGTACTTGTTCAGGAACTTCCTCAGGTACAGTTTCCGGAACCGTACTTTCAATATCATCACCTTGTAGTAATTTGGATTCGGCTTCTGCAAAATTACCTTTTAAGGCAACATTAGATAATAGAATAAGAACTATCAAAAGCGTCGCTAAAGTCCAGGTACTTTTATCCAGGAAATCCCCGGTCTTTTTTACACCCCCAACAATTTGTGTTCCTCCTCCGCCAAATGAAGAAGATAATCCACCTCCTTTTGGGTTTTGAACCATGATAACCAGTATCAACAGTAGACAAACTACTAAGATAAGGACCAAAAAGATTGAAAATGTGCTCATTTATTTTGTGTTTTCTTGCTGTAACTTACGTACAGCTTTAATTCGGTTTGCAAAGAAACTACTTTTTTCTGGATATTTCAAACTTAAAATCTTGTATGCCTGAATAGCTTTTTTATACTTTTTTTGCTCAAGATATACCTTCGCCAACGTTTCAGTCATTAACTCATTTTTATCGAGTTTGGTCGATTCTTTAATATTGACTTTTGAAGTCAGATTCTCCGAGGGTACTATCTTAGGTTTGTTTTCTATAAACTTGTCTATTAACTCAAATTTTTTCTTTTTAAGGACCTCTTCCTCTAAAGGAAAATTAATATCCTTCATTTCCGGCTCTTTGATTTTTTCCTTATCCCTTTTTATAGATTTAAATGAAGTAAGTTGCAACCACTCCCCAAAAGAATGTTTTTCCCGTTTTGTAAAAGACAAGGGTTTCCCAAGCTCTAATTCTTCTTCTGCCTTTTTTTTAGCAGCTATTAATTCATCTACTTTAGGATCTTTTGAGGTAAAAAGGAGCGGATCAAGAATTTTATTTGCATCCTTGGTGCTCTGCGGTAAAGGATGGTCCTGAGAATCTTCAATAAGGTGTGTATCTGTATCCGGATTGGGTTCAACTTCTTCTGAGATGATCTCCTTGTCTGACAAGGGTAATGTTTTACCGGAAATGGTATCCGCAATTGAATTTTGAAGAAATAGTTCAGATGTAATAAAATCGAAGAGTATATCCCTATCCGCGGTATAGGCCGCAGTTGCTTTTAAGGCATTATTATACTTAAAGCTATTCAGATTTTTGAGTCCTTTTAAATGAAGAGCACGGGCAGCCTGAAAATACGGATATTCTTTTAGAATATCTTCTAATTGATTGGTCTGGACAGGTTCTAAGACCTTATCCGGATTCTGCAATAAGAATGTAAAATCTGCTACGTTCATTTATTAATGTGTAATCACTTTTTTGATTTCTCACAAAATACAAAGCGACGCATACTATATGTTTTCTAATTTATTACCAGTCTGCCAGGGATTCATTAAAAATATCCTGGTTTATTCTTTCAAAAATTTCTCCTAGAGCTTCATCTCTAACCGATGAGAATTGCGTGTTGGCATCATAATCATAAAAGAAAGAAAATCGCTTTTCAAAATCTACATCTTCCTTTGTCCTGTTAAAAAAGCGAACGTTAACCCCCATGGTCAATCTATTCTGAGCCGCCCGCTGTTGAGCAGTTGCGGTCATTGGAGATATCCGAAATTCTACAATCTCGCCTTCATATACCAAATCTGCATCAGAACTTCTTAAATCCAGACTTGTTTGATTTAGGATCAGATCCTGTAATGCCAAAGTAAAATCTCTATCTAAACCCGGTTCAAATGTAGACCCCGGGCTTTGAGTCGCATAATTCTGAAAATAATTTACTTGAAACGAGGTTGCCGTACCTACATCACCACCAGTAAAGTTATACGCTCCACATCCAACTAAAAAGAACATCACAAAGATGCTCAGAATACTAAACCGTGTTTTTTTCAAAAGATATAGTTAAAGAGTTATCCAATTAATTCAATTTAAAATTTGGTTATAAATCGTATTGTTTAATTTTTCTATAAAGAGTTCTTTCGGAAATACCTAATTCAGCTGCGGCGGCCTTTCGTTTGCCCCTGTTTCTTTCCAGTGATTTTCTAATTAATTCAATTTCCTTTTCCTGCAAAGAAAGCGTTTCCTCCTCCTGTATTTCCTCTGCAAAATGATATTTGTCTTCCTTTACTATTTCAGGGGGTGCTTCAATTCTGGCCTCCGGGAGGGGTAAGACTTTCAAGGCCTCGGTCTTTTCTTCCTTAATGTCCTCGCCATTGGTGCCGTATATTTTTTGAATCAAATTTTCATTTTCTTCCTGTACTTTAGAGGTATCACTGTTTTGCAACATTTTTAAGGTTAGTTTTTTGAGATCATTCAAATCTGATTTCATATCAAACAAAACCTTGTAAAGAATTTCTCTTTCATTACTAAAGTCGTTTTCCTTTTTCCCTCTTCCGATTACAGCAGGAAGATTAGAGTCGTTTGCATGAGGCAAATACCCATTCAATGTTGTCAGGCTTATATTTCTTTCCGCTTCCAGTACAGAGATTTGTTCAGCAACATTTCTTAATTGCCTGATATTACCCGGCCATCTGTATTTTGTTAGAAGCTGTATAGCATCATCCTGAAGCCTAATGGTGGGCATTTTGTATTTCTGACCAAAATCAGATGCAAATTTTCTAAACAATAAATGGATATCCTCACTTCTATCCCTTAAAGGAGGAATATGAATTTCTACAGTACTTAATCTGTAGTATAGATCTTCCCTGAATTTACCCTCTTTTATGGCTTCTATCATATCCATATTAGTGGCCGCGACAATTCGCACATTCGTTTTTTGAACTTGGGAAGAACCCACTTTAAGGAATTCCCCATTTTCCAAAATTCTGAGTAGTCGTACTTGTGTTGTAAGCGGAAGTTCTCCTACTTCATCCAAAAAGATAGTACCGCCGTCTGCAACTTCAAAATAACCCCTCCTGGTTTGTGTTGCACCCGTAAAGGCGCCTTTTTCATGACCGAATAGTTCACTATCAATAGTTCCTTCCGGGATTGCCCCGCAATTGACAGCTATATATTTTGCGTGTTTTCTATGGGATAAAGAGTGAATAATTTTGGGCACCGCTTCTTTACCAACCCCACTTTCACCAGTTACCAGGACAGATATATCCGTGGGGGCAACCTGTAAGGCCTTCTCCAGCGCACGATTGAGTTTTGGATCATTACCAATAATCTCAAAACGTTGTTTTATTGCCTGAACACTTTCCATGCTTAATTGTTTTCAGAATAACCAACCGCTTTACCTAACAAGGTTGCGGAGGTACAATCTTCTACTCGTACCATTACAAATTCTCCAACAGAATAATTCTCTTTGGGAAAAACCACCACTGTATTCTGAGAATTCCTACCCATCCATTGTAATTCGGATTTTTTTGATGTTCCTTCAATGAGGACTTCTTCAACCCTACCTAAATGTTGTTTTGTTCTGAGTAAACTATGCTTTAATTGCAGATCAATAACCTCGCTTAACCTTCTTTTTTTTACTTTCTCAGGGATATCATCCACGAGTTTCCTGGCTGCCAAAGTACCCGGACGTTCAGAATAAGCAAACATAAAACCAAAATCATATTTAACGTATTCCATTAAAGACAGAGTATCCTGATGATCTTCCTCGGTTTCCGTTGGGAAGCCCGTTATAATATCCTGACTTATGGCGCAGTCCGGTATAATCTTTCTTATGTTATCTATTAATTCAAAATATTCTTCTCTGGTGTGCAACCTATTCATTGCCTTTAATATTCTATCACTTCCACTCTGAACTGGCAAGTGGATATAATTACAGATATTTTTGAAATTAGCCATAGTTTCAATAACATCAAGAGTCATATCCTGAGGATTTGAAGTGGAAAATCGAATCCTCATTTTAGGTTGAGCTTCGGCAACTAACGCTAGTAAATTGGCAAAATTCACTGCAGTGGCTTTCTGTATAGCAGAGGCCGCATCAAAATCTTTTTTTAATCCCCCACCATACCACAAATAACTATCTACATTCTGCCCTAGTAAGGTTACTTCCCTATATCCTTTTTCCCAGAGTTCATTTACTTCATGAACAATTGATTGAGGATCCCGGCTGCGTTCCCTGCCTCTGGTAAATGGTACTACACAAAAAGTACACATATTATCACAGCCCCGTGTTATGGACACAAAAGCCGTTATACCATTTGAATTTAATCTTACAGGAGCTACATCCCCGTAGGTTTCATCCTTGGAGAGTATAACATTAACTGCATTCCTTCCCTCATCTATTTCCTGGATAAGATTTGGCAGATCCTTATAGGCATCAGGACCAACCACCATATCTACAATCCGTTCTTCTTCCAACAATTTGCTTTTAAGTCTTTCTGCCATGCATCCCAATACCCCAACTTTAATATGAGGTCTGTTCTTTTTAACAGCATTAAACTTTTCAAGTCTCTTTCTTACGGTAAGCTCAGCTTTTTCCCGAATAGAACATGTGTTTACCAAAACAAGGTCTGCTTCTTCCAAAGAGGTCGTGGTATTAAACCCTTCTTGAGCCAAGATGGAAGCAACGATTTCGCTATCCGAAAAATTCATTTGACAACCGTAGCTTTCTATATATAAATTACGGGTGTTTTTCTGATCTTTTTCCAGGGTAAGGGCAGTGCCCTGATTTTTTTCTTCAATAATTTTCTCCATTCTATTGTATCTTCCTCGATCTCTCAGACAGTCTGCAAAGATAATACATTCTGCATACTAGTGACAAATTGACAGTTAATTATTTAACAAAATTTACGCAACTGGAATTCAAAACAAGTATCTCATTTAATACAACCCAATACGATTATTAAAACAATCAAGCTATGAAAAAATGTATTATTACTCTGCTCGTTGTCGTAGGTTTAGTATCCTGTGACAAGAAAGAAGAAGGCGATTTTGCTGATTATCTAGTGGCTACGCCAATTACAATGAGTTTGGAGGATTTTAAGAACAGTGTGGATATCGTTGCCCCGAGACCTATAAATGAATCAGGTAAGATCTATGCCTATGAGAACTATATTTTTGTAAATGACAAGTACAAAGGAGTGCATGTTATAGATAATAGTGACCCAGCGTCACCACAAAAAGTTTCCTTTATAAAAATAGCGGGTAATGTAGATATTTCAATTAAAGGAAATTTCCTTTACGCGGATAGTTTAACAGACCTTATGGTATTAGACATTTCCGAAATTAATGCTATTAGAATTGTAAACCGGCTAGAGGATGTCTTGCGAGATAATATAGTTTGGCCAATTGCTGATATTTATGAATATGATGGAATAGATTATGAAAATGAAATTTTGGTAGGATGGGATGTCAAGATTGAGAGCAGATTAATCTCTGAAGTGAATAATAGATTTGACGATCAGATTTTCCTGGCTGAAGCTGTTAATGATGTCCAGGTTGGACAAGGGGGTTCATTGGCGCGATTTAAAATTGTTAACGATTATTTGTATGCCGTAGACAGTCATACAATTAAAGTATTTGATATCAGTGATTTGGAAAATCCAAGGAACCTCGAAGATGTTTATGCAGGATTCGATATTGAAACTATTTTTAACAGAGGGAATAATTTGTTTCTGGGAAGTATGCGTGGGATGTATATATATGATATAAGTTCTCCCGCTACACCAACATTTATTTCAGAATTTCAGCACGGTACTGCTTGTGACCCAGTGGTAGTCGATGGAGATTATGCATATGTTACCTTGCGAGGGGGTAATAATTGCGGTGCAACTGAAAGCGGTTTGTTTATTGTTGATATTTCCGATCTGACTTCCCCAGTACTTTCTACATCCTATGCAATGGACGAACCTTACGGGTTGGGAATAAAAGACAACAAATTATTTATCTGTGACGGAAAATCGGGTCTTAAGATCTATGACAAAACAGATATTGAAAATCTTGTATCCTTAAATCATTATGAAAATATTATCACTTTTGATGTTATTCCAATGAATGAATCTTTGATAATGATAGGGGATGAAATCTTGCACCAATATAGATATTTAGATAATGATATTGAACTGATAAGTTCTATGAATCTAAACTAAATTCTTTCGGTTTTTAAAGAAAACATCCCATATTTAGGGATGTTTTTTTGTGTTTCGATATAGGGCGAAAACACCAAATAAAAAATTTGATATACTTTTGTTTTTTCAAAAACTGATGAATGGCTAAGAATTTAGTAATCGTAGAGTCGCCTGCAAAGGCTAAAACAATAGAGAAATTTCTGGGGAAAGATTATAAAGTTGAATCTAGTTTTGGACATATAGCAGATCTTCCTTCCAAAGAACTTGGAGTTGATGTTGAAAATGATTTTAAACCAAAATATATTGTAGACCAGGAGAAGAAACCTGTGGTAAAAAAGTTAAAGGAACTTGCAAAAAAAGCAGACACAATATGGCTGGCGAGTGATGAAGACCGTGAAGGAGAAGCCATTTCCTGGCATTTGGCCGAAACGCTAAACCTTGATCGATCCAGAACTAAAAGAATTGTATTTAATTCCATTACCAAGTCGGCTATCCAAAAGGCAATTGAAAACCCCAGAGAAATAAATTACAACCTGGTAAACGCACAACAGGCAAGAAGAGTTTTGGACAGACTGGTTGGGTATGAGCTATCACCGGTTCTTTGGAAAAAAATTAAACCAGGGTTATCTGCAGGAAGGGTTCAGTCAGTGGCAGTTCGATTAATTGTTGAAAGGGAACGCGACATTGATGTTTTTAAACCGGAAGCTTCCTATAGGGTAGTGGCGGAATTTAAAACGGAGAATGGGAATGTATTTGGGGCAAAACTTGGAAAGAACTTTCAAACAAAAGAAGAGGCGCTTCAATTTTTAAATAAAAATGCAGGGGCTCTTTTTAACGTTGCAAGCCTGGATAAAAAACTTGCTAAAAAATCCCCGGCGGCACCTTTCACAACTTCTACTTTGCAACAAGAGGCATCACGTAAGTTGTATTTTTCAGTAGCAAGAACAATGCAGGTTGCCCAGCGTTTGTATGAAGCTGGTCTCATCACGTATATGAGGACAGACAGTGTAAATCTATCTGGGGAGGCAATTGGGGCTGCAAAAGACACTATCATTAAGAATTATGGTGAGAAGTATAGCAAAGTCAGAAATTACAAAGGCAAATCCAAAGGAGCTCAAGAGGCGCATGAGGCCATACGGCCCACGGATATGAATTTACAATCTCCCTCATTGGAGAGAGATCAGTCTAAATTATATGAATTGATTTGGAAGCGTACGCTTGCCTCACAAATGAGCGACGCAGAATTAGAACGTACTAATGTAAAAATAAAGACCAACTCCTATCAGGAACAATTTACCGCGAATGGTGAAGTCATTAAATTTGATGGATTTTTAAAAGTCTATCTTGAGGGCAAAGACGAAGAGGATATAGCCGAAGAGCAGGAAGGGTTGCTTCCGGCAATGAAAACCGGGGATCAGTTATTCTATAATTATATAACGGCAACAGAACGATTCACAAGACCTCCTTATAGATATACGGAGGCAACATTGGTAAAGAAATTAGAGGAACTGGGTATAGGAAGACCCTCTACCTATGCACCAACAATATCTACTATTCAAAATAGAGGTTATGTTGAAAAGGGGAGTATTGAAGGTGAAGAAAGAAGGTATTCACAACTATTATTGAAATCAGATCAAGTTGAAGAAAAATCATTAACTGAATTAATTGGTTCTGATAAAGGAAAATTAGTCCCCACGGATATTGGGATGATCGTCAATGATTTTTTGGTGAATCATTTTGCACATATTTTGGATTATAATTTTACCGCCAAGGTGGAGAAAGATTTTGATGAAATTGCAGAAGGTCAGGAAGATTGGCAAAAAGTATTGAAAGAGTTTTACCAGGATTTTCACCCCAATGTACTTGATGTTGAAGAGAATGCTCTGCGTGCAAGCGGAGAACGTGTCCTGGGCACAGATCCAAAATCGGGAAGACAAGTTGCAGTTCGTTTGGGACGATTTGGTCCTATGGTACAAATTGGTACGGTAGAAGAAGAAGACAAACCATTATTTGCGAGTTTGCTCCCGGAACAATCCCTCAATACAATTACCTATGAGGAGGCAATGGAGCTTTTCCAATTACCCAGAAAATTAGGGGTATTTGAAGGAGAAGAAGTAGAGGCCAATGTTGGAAGATATGGCCCTTATGTTAGATTCGGCAAAAAATTTGTATCTCTGGACAAAGGCGAAAGTGCTTTTGATGTTGATTTAGAAAGGGCAAAAGAATTAATTCGGGAAAAACAAAAAGCAGATGCTCCTATAGCGGTTTATGAAAATAAAGATGTTACCAAAGGCAAAGGACGTTTTGGACCTTTTATCAAATGGGATGGTATGTTCATAAACGTCAACAAGAAGTATGATTTTGATAACCTTACTCAGGCTGATATCATTGAATTGATAGAAAATAAAAAACAAAAAGAGGCGGAAAAGCTTGTCAAGGAATGGACTGATGAGGGCATCCGAATTGAAAAAGCGCGATGGGGGAGGCATAATATTATTAAAGGAAAGACCAAGGTAGAAATTGCCAAAGATGTAGATGCTGCCAAAATCTCGCTGAAAGATGCACAAGCATTGCTCGAAAAGAAAAAACCATCAAAAAAGACCAAGAAAACCTAAGATTTGCTTACCCATATGGCATTCGATTTTTTACTTCCAGTAGATGAAATAGCCCTTGCACATTGTGAGCTATTACCACCGCAATCCCTTGGCAGGAATATTAATAAGCATACCGAGAAAAATGGGTTACCCGTTTTAGCCAATGCTTCTTTTGCCTTAATGGGTGTTCTGGAGTCCAGAAATGCATTTGAAAAGAAGACAGAACGTCTGGATACTACTGAGATCAGAAATCAGATTTATAAGCTAATGTTGGGTAATTGGAATTCAGTTTTCGTGGATCTCGGTGATATAGAAGAGGGAGAATCAGTTGAGGATACATATTTTGTGGTAAAGGAAATTGTAGCCGAATTACTTGAAGAAAATGTTATTCCTATAATTATTGGGGCCACTCAGGATATTACTTACCCTACCTATAGGGCCTTCGATAAAATAAAGGACATGGTAAATCTGGTGTCAATAGACAGCAGGTTCGATTTCGGTGCAGATGAGGAGCTTATTTCTTCACATTCCTATATGAGTAAAATAATTACCGATAAGCCAAACAATCTTTTCAACTTCTCAAATATTGGTTATCAGAGCTATTTTAATGCCCAGGAAGAAATAGATCTCATGGACCGTTTGTTTTTTGATGCATACCGCCTGGGAGAAATATCTTCAGACATTTCGCTGGCAGAACCTGTTTTGAGAAATGCACATATCGTAAGCCTTGATGCCCGGGCAATTAAAGCCGGGGATATGGGCGGGTCCAAGAATTTTTCACCAAATGGATTCAATGGGAGAGAAATATGTGCGATAGCCAGATATGCTGGTATGAGTGACACTGTTGCGATATTTGGTATATATGAAAGTGAGAATACTGTTCAGTCCTTTCAATTAATTGCACAGATTATATGGTATTTTATAGAGGGCTACAACTTCAGAATAAAAGAAATACCAAGTGAAAAAAGCAAAGACTTCAATAAGTTTAATGTACCCACAGAAACCGAGCAATTAATTTTTTATAAAAGTTTGCTTACGGAAAGGTGGTGGGTTGAGATTCCATCAATTTTATCTTCACATAATAAAATAAATTCACCTGCGTTATTACCATGCACTGAACAGGACTATTTAGACGCATGTAATCAAAATATTCCCGAAAGGTGGTTCAAGGCCTATAAGAAAGGTTTTAACTAACATTAAATTATTTTAAAGGATAGACTGTTTTATACAATAAATTATTCAAAATGCAGTTTTAGAGAATAATAATTGTGAATACTGTTTATAGTCTTAATCGAAATTTAACCTAAAGTATGAAGAAGCTATTGTTATTATCTATAGCGTTTGTTTTTTTGCTCACAAGCTGTGGGTCTAAAACAAAAGGAGAACTAGTCGGAGTCCAAGGTAAAAAGTGGTATCCGGAAAAACCTTATGGAATGGAACTGATCCCAAGAGGATCATTTATCATGGGTAAAAGTGAGGAAGACATGGGAAAAGTTCTGAACGCTCCAACTAAAACTGTTACCGTACGATCTTTTTATATGGATGATACGGAAATAACTAACAGTGAATATCGTCAATTTGTAGAATGGGTAAAAGATTCCATTGTAAGAACAAAGTTGGCAATCCTGGCTGATGAACTGGGAATGGGTCCTGAAGATGAAGGTATTGGTGATTATGCATTTAAAGATGCAGATACTACTAATATGTCTACCTATGACAAATATATGTTGGATAATTATTCTGGCATGGGTGAGACCGGATATGAAGGGAGAGGATTAAATAGAGATGAGGATTTAATCTGGGATACTTCGGAATACCCAGATGAATACTACACAGAAATAATGGATTCAATATATATTCCCGAAGAGGAATCGTATAACGGTCAACGGACTATAGACGTTACAAAATTAAAATACAAATACAGCTGGATGGACATTGAAGCCGCGGCTCGTTCGAGAGATGCCAGAAGAAAGGATTTTATTAAGCACGAGGAATTGGAGATATATCCCGATACAACTGTTTGGATAAGAGACTTTCAGTATTCCTATAACGAACCAATGCACAACGACTATTTCTGGCACGATGCCTATAGTGATTATCCGGTTGTTGGTGTTTCCTGGCAACAGGCCCAGGCATTTTGTAACTGGAGGACGAAATTTAAAAATGATGACCAGAAGAGCAGAGGCAGACAATTTGTTAACGGTTTCAGATTACCTACAGAAGCTGAATGGGAATATGCAGCCAGAGGTGGAATTGAAAGTGGAACTTATC
>JABDPH010000019.1 GCA_013042925.1 Eudoraea sp. | reverse complement strand
AATGTCTTGGGGTGTATTACAGAAGCCCCATAAAAAGCCAGTTCAATTGCCTCCCTGTAGGATATTTGGTTTAATAGTTTTGTCTCTTCAAAATACCTCGGATCTGCATTCAGAACTCCGGGAACGTCTTTCCATATAGTAACAGAATTGGCATCTAGGCAATAGGCCAGGATAGCCGCAGTATAGTCAGAACCTTCTCTGCCAAGTGTTGTGGTGAAATTGTTATCGTCACTCCCCAAAAATCCCTGAGTAATATATAATTTATTCTTTTCAACTCCTTCTTCAATAGACTGCTGTGTTTTTTCCCAGTTTACTCTGCCGTCTCTGTAATTGTCATCTGTCTTTATAAAATCTCGAATATCAATCCAGTGATTTTTAATTCCTACTTCATTGAGATACATACTCACAATGGTAGTTGAAAGTAATTCCCCATAGCCAACTACCTGGTCATAAACAAAACTGTAATTGGGCGATTTGTTCCAGGCTAAAAATCCATTGACCTCTTCGAATAGAAGGTTAACTTTTTGATAAACCGGATGCTTTTTATCTTTGAACAATTCTTCCAGTATATTCTGGTGATATAACACTACTTCTTCAAGAGTACTTTTTAGGCCACTACGGTCATCAAAATATGCTTTAACTACGGCCTCCATGGCATTGGTCATTTTTCCCATCGCCGAAACCACTAAAAATGTATTCTGATGTCCCGTCTCCTCAAGAACTTTTACTAAATTTTTGATTCCATTGGCATCTTTAACCGATGCCCCTCCAAACTTAAATACCCTCATAAGTTGCTTAAATATTCTTGAATACCTTTTTCATCTAAATGTACCACATCCCAATCGCGCAATACTTTGGCTCCTTTCTTTTCATAAAACTCAATAGCAGGACTATTCCAGTCGAGCACGTCCCAGGATATACGTTTAACGCCCAATTTCGCTCCATATTTTACAACTTCATTTAACAGGGCCGTCCCCAGGCCACTACCACGAAAACCTTCTGAAACAATCAGGTCTTCTAAATGTATTACCGGACCTTTCCAGGTTGAGTACCTTGGATATAGCAAGGCCATTCCTTCAACATTCTTATCTATAACCCCCACAAAACAATGAAATAGTTTTTCACTCCCAAAACCATCCTTAATCAGTCGTTCTGTTGTCATCTCAACAGCATGCGCCTCTCTCTCGAAAATTGCTAATTCCTTTATTAATTTCAAAACAGCTGGCATATCTTCTGCAACTGATTCTCTGATTTGATATTTCATATTTGTTACAAATAAAACACAAAGTTATATATTTAAAAAATTATGAGTTTACGAAAACCTTATAGTTTAACAAAATAACCGATATTTGTACTTAAATAAAACAAGCTTCCTGAATGGATAAAAAAAATAAAACTCTTGGTGAATTTGTCATAGAAAATCAGGCTTCATTCCAATACTCTTCAGGGGAATTTTCCAGACTGATAAACGCAATAAGACTGGCCTCCAAGGTAGTGAATCATGAAGTTAATAAGGCCGGATTAGTGGATATACTGGGAGCGGCAGGTGATACCAATATACAGGGTGAAGATCAGCAAAAACTTGACGTGCTCGCGAATGAAAAATTTATTCAGACCTTAAAAAACAGGGAAATAGTTTGCGGTATTGCGTCAGAGGAGGAAGACGATTTTATAGCCATTAATAGCCATGATGAAAAGCATCAAAACAAATATGTGGTCCTTATTGATCCCCTGGATGGATCTTCTAATATTGACGTAAACGTTTCTGTTGGAACTATCTTTTCTATTTATAGAAGAATTACTCCCGTGGGAACCCCTGTTACCCTTGAAGATTTTCTTCAGCCTGGTATAAATCAGGTAGCCGCAGGTTATGTAGTATATGGGACCTCAACTATGCTGGTATATACTACAGGGCATGGTGTTAATGGTTTTACGCTAAATCCGGCTATAGGTACATTTTATCTTTCACATCCTGATATGCAGTATCCGGAAACAGGTAAAATATATTCGGTTAATGAAGGTAACTATATTCATTTTCCTCAGGGTGTAAAGGATTATATCA
>JABDPH010000013.1 GCA_013042925.1 Eudoraea sp. | reverse complement strand
GAGGTAAGCGGACTTGGAGATTATGAATACGCATTGGACAATATAGAAGGTCCGTATCAGGATAGGCCAATATTTAACGGGCTTTCCGAAGGCACCCATACTATTTATGTAAATGATAAGAATGGATGTGGAATTGTAGAGCGGATCATTGAGAGGGAATTGAGGCCCGATGATTTTCCGAAGTTTTTCACTCCAAACGGGGATGGCATTAATGATTTTTGGCAATACATTGCTCCCCGCGAAAACAATGAAATCCAACTCTCTTTTATTCAGGTTTTTGATAGATATGGTGTCTTATTGGCACAGATCATGCCCAACTCTAAGGGATGGGATGGGACATTTAATGGGCAGCCATTACCCGCCTCCAGTTATTGGTTTAAAGCAAGGGATAATTTAAATAATGAAATCCAGGGCTTTTTCGCTCTAAAAAGGTAACCTACCATATATCGCTTACCATTTTAAGAATAATATTGATCCTTTTGTAACTTTGCCAAATGAAATTTAAGGTAATATCGGAATTTGATCCAACCGGAGACCAGCCTGAAGCAATTAAACAGCTTTCAGAAGGCATAGACACCGGTGAAGGTTATCAGACACTATTAGGAGTTACTGGGTCGGGTAAAACCTTTACCGTTGCCAATGTAATTGAAAAAGTTCAGCGGCCTACACTGGTTTTGGCCCACAATAAAACATTAGCAGCCCAACTATATTCTGAATTCAAACAGTTTTTTCCTGAAAATGCCGTTGAATACTTTGTCTCTTATTACGATTACTATCAGCCTGAGGCTTATATCCCAACCTCTGGATTATATATTGAAAAAGATCTTTCAATTAATGAAGATATTGAGAAACTACGCCTTAGTGCCACTTCGTCCTTGTTATCAGGTAGAAGAGACGTTATTGTGGTAGCTTCGGTATCTTGCTTATATGGTATAGGCAACCCCGTGGAATTTCAAAAAAATGTAATCTCCATTAAAAAAGATCAGGTTATTTCTCGCACCAAATTCCTTCATCAGCTGGTACAGAGTCTTTATTCAAGAACAACGGCAGATTTCCGCAATGGGAACTTCAGAGTGAAAGGAGATGTCGTGGATGTATTTCCAAGCTATGCTGATGTTGCATTCAGAATCCATTTCTTTGGGGATGAAATAGAAGAAATTGAAGCATTTGACCCCTATAAGAATAAGGCATTGGAGCGTTATGAAAACCTAAATATATATCCGGCAAATATGTTTGTGACCTCACCAGATATCCTGCAGGGCGCAATACATCAGATACAGGAAGATCTTGTAAATCAGGTAGACTACTTTAAAAGTATTGCTAAACCTCTTGAAGCCAAACGATTGGAAGAGCGCACCAATTTTGATTTGGAGATGATTCGCGAATTAGGTTATTGTTCAGGTATTGAAAATTATTCAAGATACCTGGATGGTCGGGAACCTGGCACAAGACCATTCTGTCTTCTGGACTATTTCCCGGATGACTACTTAATGATTGTTGATGAAAGTCATGTTACTATTCCTCAGGTGCATGCAATGTACGGTGGTGACAGGTCACGAAAAGAGAATCTAGTGGAATATGGATTTCGTTTACCTGCTGCCATGGACAACCGTCCATTAAAATTTGAAGAATTTGAAGCACTTCAGAATCAGGTTATCTATGTTAGTGCAACTCCTGCAGATTATGAGCTTCAGAACAGCCAGGGAGTTTTTGTGGAACAGGTAATTCGTCCGACGGGGCTTTTAGATCCTGAAATAGACGTCCGTCCAAGTTTAAATCAAATTGATGATTTGGTAGAAGAAATTCAGCAGCGGGTAGAATTAGACGAGCGTACACTGGTCACAACCCTTACAAAAAGGATGGCTGAAGAGCTCGCTAAGTATCTGGCAAGGATTAATGTCCGTTGCAGATATATACATAGCGATGTGGACACTTTGGAAAGAGTTGAAATAATGCAGGATCTGAGAAAAGGGATCTTTGATGTCCTTATTGGGGTTAATTTGCTAAGAGAAGGTTTAGACTTACCTGAAGTTTCCCTTGTGGCCATATTGGATGCAGACAAGGAAGGGTTTCTAAGAAGTAACCGCTCATTAACGCAAACAGTGGGAAGAGCTGCGCGTCATTTAAACGGTAAGGCAATAATGTATGCGGATAAAATTACGGCAAGCATGCAAAAAACAATTGACGAGACGAATTACCGCAGGGATAAACAAACAGCGTATAATATAGCCAATAATATTACTCCCAAAGCGCTTAATAAGAGTCTGGACAATGCCCTGGCTAAGAATTCCGTTTCCACATATCACTTTATAAAAGAGGAAATCAGAGCTGCGGAACCTGATTTGCAGTACATTACGAAGGAACAAAGGGAAAAGTTAATCCGCGACAAAAGAAAAGCAATGGAAAAAGCTGCAAAAGAGCTGGATTTCATGAATGCTGCCAAACTCCGAGATGAAATAAAAATGCTGCAACACCAGGGGTAAAAAAAAAGAGCGCCCTGAATAACCAAGACGCTCTTCCTAACCAACTAAACAAACCAACTATTATGAATGCCCTAAAGAGGGCTCCTCATAGTATTTCTTATACCTATTTCCCAATTTCAATTAATCTTTTGGGTTTAGGTAATGCTTCTTCTTTCTTAGGTAAAGTGAACTTTAAAATACCATTTTCGTAAGAAGCTTTAATTCCTTCCTCATCTACCGTTTCGGGCAGAGTAAATGATCTTTTAAACGAAGAACAAGAAAATTCCTTGCGAGTGTAATTCTCTTCCTTAACTTCTTCTTCTTTTTTCGTTTCACTTGTAATTGTCAAAATTTGTTCATCTATTTCAACATTGAAGTCTTCTTTTTTTCTTCCGGGAACTGATAATTCCAGTTCGAAACCGGTTTCGGTCTCCTGAATGTTTACCGGAGGAAATGTACTTTTATAATTTTCCAATCCCCCAAACCAATCAGGTTTAAGAATTTCGTTCATTAAGGAAGGGAAAACCAAATTATTTCTTTTAACTATACTCATGATGATGTCTTTTATTGTTATACTTTTTTAACTGTTTAATACAAGACAAATCATATACCAAGCTTAATTAACTGCCTTTTTGACTCATTATTAGGCTCTTTTGGTGCCATTATGGCGTATTTATTCGCTTTTGAAGTGTATTTTAAATACGGAAAGTTTTATAGAAATGTACAGCTCAAACACAAAACATTAGGAATTTACGGGAATGACAATGCCTAAATTTAATTTAATTGTAGTGGGCCTTAAAAATATTTATAAGCACATCCGGAGGAATTATCTTATCGGGATAATCGTGCATAACGGTAAGAACCTGTTCAATGGCAGACGGGGGTAAACCCATGCCCAGCCCAATATTGTGCAGTTTGCCAATTTCAATTTGATGTTGTTCCTGATCTACATTCATCAAAAGCACAAGTCTATGGAATTGCAGAATACGAT
>JABDPH010000011.1 GCA_013042925.1 Eudoraea sp. | reverse complement strand
CTTCAAAGATGTGAATACCTTTAAAAACTTAAAATAATTCTGCCGTAAACAACATAAGATTTATGGCCAACAGCATGTTATAACATCACACTATAACAATTGTCGTTAGCAGGTTTGTTTTTGCAGTTTACACTTTGTCATTTTTGGGAATGTGTCTAATAGTGTAGATTTGTGGTATTAGGGTGAATATGAATAAGATAACCACACGTATTAGCTGGCAAGAACTATTCTTTCAATTTGTATTGTACATTTTAGTTCTCCTTTTTTATTCCTTTGACAGGAATGACCCTGGTATTACGTTAGCGCAATTGGTTTTCTTTTTGGTATATGCCTGTGCTTCCGTTTTTATCACCTACTTTTTAATGCCTAAATTTTTATATAACAAGAAATACTGGCATTTCTTTGGCTTTGTAGTTATGGTCCTTTTAATTGTAATAATAGCGGAAGAGTTATTAGAAGTTGTCTTCTATCCGGGCACTCCAAGAGCAAATTTTGCGGGTATTTATTTTGCCATATTTGACGTACTCCCAATAATTGCAATCCTGTCCGGGTTTAAATTTGCGTGGGATGCCATTGGCAAGCAAAGTGAAGTAGAGAAATTGAAAACCACAATGCAGGAAAGTGAACTTCAATTTTTAAAGTCCCAGATAAATCCTCACTTTTTGTTCAACAACCTGAACAATCTCTATTCATATGCCATTGAACTTTCTCCTAAGACTCCGACCATAATTTTGGAATTAAGTTCGGTTTTGCGTTATATGCTCTATGAATGCAAAGAAAGATTTGTGCCCTTATCCAAGGAAATTGAACAACTGGAAAATTTCACACAACTCAATGAGCTTCAGATTGAAGAAAGAGGGAAGGTAAGTTTTAAAGCCACTGCTATTAAACCCGGCTATCAAATAGCTCCTTTGATCCTCCTGGTCTTCATAGAAAATGCATTCAAGCACAGTCAATCAGGTCAATCCAGTAATATCAGGATAGACGTAGACATTAAAATGGACGGAGATACCCTTCATTTTAATTGTAAGAACAATTTTCAGCCAATAACCGAGACTGAAAACTTAACCAAGGGTATTGGTTTAGACAATGTGAAAAAACGATTGCAATTGCTATACCCCAATGCACATGAATTAAAAATCAATGAAATCCCTGACAAATTTGAAGTTGATTTGAAAATGGAATTGCAGAAAATAAGTTTGAAATGAATTGTATAATTATTGAAGATCAGCCCCCGGCTCAGCGCATCCTCAAAAAATTTATAGAGGATATAGGTACGCTGCATCTGGTAGGCGTTTTTTCAGATGCCATCCAGGCTATGGAATTTTTAAAATCCAACTCGGTTGATCTTATGTTTCTGGACATTCATTTACCAAAGATTTCAGGGATAGACTTTCTAAAAACCATGCCCAATCCACCCCATGTTATTTTAACAACTGCCTTCTCGGACTATGCACTGGAAAGTTATGAATTTAGTGTTGTAGATTATTTATTGAAACCTTTTTCATTTCAGCGTTTCGTAAAAGCTGTGGCCAAAATACCTTTAAAAAGTACTGTTAAAACAGCAGACATCATAGAATCTGAGATTCAGGAAAATCGTAAAGAAATCTTTATAAAATCGGGTTATGAGCACATTAAAATAACTATAGAGGACATTGTATACATTAAATCTGATACGGACTATACAGAAATTATAACTGCTGAAAAAAAATATTTATCTTCAGAACCCTTAAGATTCTGGGAAGAACAGTTGAGCCAAAATCACTTCTTCAGAATTCATAAGTCTTTTATCATTAACACCTCTAAAATTGAAAAAATAATTGGCAACCAGGCCTATTTAACCGGAGATATTAAGGTGCCTATTGGAAGAGCCTTTAAAGAAAATTTTATGAAAAGTTTGTTGAACTAAACAAGAACACTATTATGAAATCACTTAAAAAGGAAGATATTGAACAAGAAGTTTTTGACTTATATGATGATTACGCACACAACAAATTACAAAGACGTGAATTTATTGAAAGACTATCTCTGTACGCTGTGGGTGGTATTACGGTGGCATCACTTATGAGTTTTCTGATGCCAAATTACAAGGATACCATGTTAGTGCCTGCCAATGACCCAAGGTTAGATTCCGATTATATCAATTATGAATCTCCAAAAGGAGGGGGAACAATTAAAGGTCTGCTCTCCAAACCTGTTGATGCCAAAGGAAAATTACCGGGCATTGTTGTGGTTCATGAAAACAGGGGACTCAACCCGTACATTGAGGATACGGCCAGAATGGCGGCTTTAGAGGGTTTCATAACCCTGGCACCGGATGCGCTCACTCCTCTTGGCGGTTATCCCGGAAATGATGATAAAGGTCGTGAAATGCAAAGGAAGCGGGACCGCAATGAAATGCTGGAAGATTTTATTGCTGCATACGAATACTTAAAGGCACATAAGGACTGTAGTGGTAAAATTGGTGTTGTTGGTTTTTGTTTTGGCGGATGGATCTCCAATATGATGGCCGTAAAAGTACCGGGTCTCTCAGCTGCAGTGCCTTTTTACGGCGGACAACCCAAAGAAGATATTGATAAAATCAATGCCCCTTTAATGTTACAGTTCGCCGGGCTAGATAAGCGGGTAAATGAAGGCTGGCCGGAATATGAGGCGGCATTGAAAGCAAATAACAAAGATTATGTAGCCTATACCTACCCTGATGTCAATCATGGTTTCCACAACACAACTACACCGCGATATGACAAAGAAGCGGCAGAATTAGCATGGAAAAGGACTATTGAATTTTTTAATAAAAACCTGAAATAAAGAGCGCTTGTTCAGAGATGAATACTGGCAAATGAGTGCCGTTCTAAGTTAATAGTTCAAACAATAAAACCTGCTTGCTTAATTTCCATAAGATTTGTCCAAAAACTCATAGCGGGCATCATTTCCTGCATTTTTGGCTACACTCTCTGTATTAAGAATCATTACCGGTGGTGTCCTATCATTAGCCTCCGCAGAGGGCCACTCAGGCAGATCTTCCCCATTTGGGTTACCGGTCATTATAAAATTGGCAAAATAATTCTGCATGGTTACTGAGACTCTGAAATCATCCTCGGTCCATGCATAGTCATCTACAAGCTGTAAATTTCCCATGCAATATTCTATCTCACAGGCATGCGAAGCTCCCATAGGCTCAGGTTTTTTTGGAGCATCAGAATTTTTGGCCATAGTACCTC
>JABDPH010000009.1 GCA_013042925.1 Eudoraea sp. | reverse complement strand
CACCAAAACTGAAGTAAAAGGGGGATTATTAATTTCCTCATCAAGCTCTTTCCAATTCTGTTCAAAGATATAATATTACTAATTACTCATCATTATCTCAATATTCCCAACTTACTCGTATATCAACCTATAATAACTGGTATAAAGGAATTAAGTTGCGGAAATTTTGCAAATAACACAATTTTCAAACCCATTTTTTTGCATTGTGCTAAAAATGTTTCCCAGTAGTGTCATTTATCCTAAAAATGCAACAGTACATCCCCTTCTGAAAAGAATAAATAATTATAACCGAATTTTATTAATATCTTCGTCCAATTGAATCCACCCCGGATTTTGCCTGTATTTGTGATACTAATACTATCTGAATTTTTATGGCTATCTTTAAATATCGCATTGAAAGTTCATTAATCTTAATTTACCTTTAAGGTAAATACTTCCCCCCCTTTTACGCTTTGGTAATTTATGTTTCTTAAAAATTGGTTCATTTGAATTAGATTAAATTTTTCAAATGCTTTTTAAGATTACATGGACTGAATTGTAATACGAGGTATAATTCTTCAATTTGAAGATAGTTATCCCTTTGATTTTTTTAATAAAATAGCTAAATTATAAGTGGTCAAGAATCATATTGAAATTATATTCTGAGGACTTAAGAGTATCAAAATTGAATTAGGTGTAATATAAATTAACCAATCATGACACTAAATTACTTACCATTTCATGCCAATAGAAACATTTTAGGCAAGAACAAGAAATATATTCAATTGAGATGGTTATTGACACTATTTCTGATTTTAGGGATTACGTTTATAGGATTCTCACAAAAAAAGAAAGATGGTGGAGGAGCAGGAAATAAGGACGTTATTCTTACTACCTGTATGGAAGACATTGGTAATGGCCTTTACCGTGCCTATTTTGGATATACCAATCCTACCAACAAAACTATCAATGTAGACCCGGAAGACAGTTATATTTTTTTAAGTGATAAGATTGATGAGTCTGAATATGAGGGGATTCAAAAATTCCCTGGTATCACAACTTTTGAACCAGGGACACATGAAAGGGTAACTCCGGTAGTCTTTGCAAATAACGGACATGCAAAATGGACGGTGGTTTTTGACCGATCTAGTGAGGTTAAAATCAGAGTAGACTCCGGTTCCCAGATCTGTGAAGCAGATAGCTTTATTGTACCCGTAATAGGTCCTGGAAATGGAAAAACACTAGGTTTTATTACCCCTGAACTCATCTCTTTGGGTGCAGGGACTGCCGGTAATAATCCGTCAGATGTTATTTATCAGATAGATGCCAATGAAAAAGTACTGATACAAATAATTCCTTTTAATGGGCAAACACAAGCAGTAATTGATGTTCTGGAGGGTGTGTTTAACCTTGCTTATGATGGTATCAATCTACAGAATTCCGACTTCATCATTGACCCAACGGTAATTATTTCGGAGGGCCTGGAGGCGATAGATGTCTTTTTTCCAATTAATAAATTGCTCCCGCCACCACCTACAGAGCCACAGTTTCCTGCTCTGGCAGATTATTTTGATATTATAAAATCGGCACAGGCATTATATACCCCATTTACTTCAGGTAAAATAGAGCAAACAGGTGATGCTATAACGCAGGGAGATAGCACACAAACAACGAGTATTGTGCGCGAATCCTTTCGCATTGTAACACCCGAGGGTAGTCGGCCTGTAGACGGTAGTGGTATAAAAATTGGAGTGATTTCCAATAGTTTTGATGCCAATCTCCCGGAACCAGGCCAACCATTCAATGAAGATATAGATGTAGGGAACGGGGATCTTCCGGGCATAAAAGGAATAGGCAACCCAAACGGATATGATACTCCCGTACAGGTAATTAAAGAATATCCATACACCTTCGCCCAAATCTCTGACGAAGGAAGGGCTATGCTTCAAATTGCCCATGATATTGCACCAGGCGCCAGCCTGGCATTCAGCACCGGAGTATTATCCCCCAGGGATTTTGAACTGGCCGTGCAAAATTTAAGTAGTGCAGAAGCTGATGTTATGACCGATGACATAACCTTTCCGGGAGAACCTATGTTTGGTCTAAGCAATATTGGCCGCGCTATACAGGATTTTACCAATTCTGGCGAAAACTTTTATTTCACATCAATCGGAAATTTTTCCAACAACGCTTACCAGGCCATATTTCAGGCTTCCGGCGGCGTTGATATCCCCGATTTTGTTCCGGATGCCGATGCCGTGGCTCATGTGTTTGGTACTAATCCGGATGGTTCAGAAGATATTTACCAAAGATTCAGGG
>JABDPH010000007.1 GCA_013042925.1 Eudoraea sp. | reverse complement strand
GTTCGAACTTGAAGATCTGAAATGGTTTCCGGTTTTTTTAAGAAATTATGGCACAGACTTCCTGCAATTCCTGTCAAATAAAACCAAAATGTACAGGCCTGTTATTTCAATACTTGAAAAAGGGCTTATAAAATGTAATGAGAACCGTATTCTCGATCTCGGATCAGGTGGTGGCGGTGGTTTGCTATGGTTAAACGCAGAACTTAAAAAGACAATTCCCGAATTAAAAATCCTGTTAACAGATTATTATCCCAATATTCCCGCATTTGAATATACCCTGAAACAAGCCAATAATTTTGAATTTGTAACACAATCAATTGATGCCAGAAATGTGCCAAAGGAGTTAAAGGGTTTCAGAACCATGTTTCTCTCCTTACATCATTTTAAGCCAAAAGATGCCCGGCAAATTTTACAAAATGCCGTTGATAGCAATTCTTCAATAGGAATTTTTGAGGCCCAGGAACGGAGTTTTCCCAGTTTGCTGGCTATGTTTTTTTCACCACTAACAGTCCTTTTGACAACGCCTTTCATTCGCCCTTTTAAATTTGGAAGAATACTCTTTACATACTTTATTCCTATTGTTCCTTTGTTTGTTTGGTGGGACGGAATTGTTTCTTCCATACGTACATATTCTGTAAAGGAAATGAATGAGCTGGTAGAAGACCTGGATAATAAGGAAAGTTTTAATTGGGAAATAAATAGGATAAAGTCGGGTCCCGGAATTATTCTTTATCTTCTTGGAACAGCAAAGAAATAAATCACAACTAATATACAGTAGCCCCGTTTTTTCTCCAAAAAACAGTAAATTACCTCTTGAATTCTAAATGTATTTAGATGAAAAACATTGACAGAAGAAAATTCATTCAAAAGACATCATTATCCGCCGCAGCAATAGCTGCAGCATCTATTATCCCTGTTTCCGGCCAAACCCGAAAAAAAAGAGATTCCAGTACCACATATATGGGTGGTTTTGCAGCTCCTAAACTAGAGACCATCAGAATTGCCGTAATTGGTGTAGGGGCCCGCGGACCACAGCATTTGCAGTTTTCTGCTTCCTTACCGGGTACTGAGATTGTGGCAATTTCAGATTTATATGAAGATCTTGCCACAAAATGGGCAGGAGTAGTTAAAGAAATGGGTAAGGGCCAAAGACATCAAAATATTGCTACCTATTATGGCAGTGAAGATAAATGGAAATTGATGCTCGAAGAAGTAAAACCTGATATGGTTTTTATTGCAACCAACTGGGCTAATCATGCCCCAATGGCCATCGAAGTAATGAACAAAGGCGCCCATGCTTTTGTGGAAGTTCCTTTAGCCATTAGCATTGATGAACTCTGGAAGATTGTAGACACCTCAGAGAAGACCAGGAAGCATTGCATGATGATGGAAAATGTAAATTATGGCCGTGACGAACTGCTATTCTTAAATATGTGCAGACTAGGGGTGGTTGGTGAACTATTACACGGGGAGGCAGCCTATATTCACGACCTGAGAACACAGATGGATGAAGTTGAACGAGGTACCGGATCCTGGCGTACGTATCATTATGCCAAAAGAAACGGTAACCTCTACCCTACTCATGGACTGGGCCCAGTAGCACAATATATGAATCTGGGACGTACTGAGGATACTTTTAAAAGTCTTGTGTCTTATTCTACTCCTGCTATAGGCCGTGCTTTATATGCCAGGAAAAATTATCCTGCTGATCATAAATGGAATCAAATGGATTATAAGGGTGGCGATATGAATACATCTATAATCAAGACAAACCTGGGCAGAACCATTCTGGTTCAATGGGATGAAACAAGTCCGAGGCCTTATTCCCGACTTAACCTAATACAGGGAACCAAAGGTATTTTAGCTGGTTTTCCTACAAGGGTGGCTTTGGAAGGAGGTGTTGAAGGTATTACAGAGAGTCATCATCAATGGGCAGAGGGAGAACAACTGGCGACACTTTACGAAAAATATGATCATCCATTATACAAACGCCTATCTTCTACTACGCGTGAAAGTGGTCACGGGGGAATGGATGGGATGATGGTTTACCGAATAATAGAGTGTCTCAGAAATGGACTTCCTTTGGATCAAAACATGTATGAAGGCTGTTTCTGGAGTGCGGTTACTCCTTTAAGCGAACTCTCTGTAGCTAATGATGGTGCTCCGCAGACATTCCCTGATTTTACCCGGGGTAATTGGAAAGAAACAAAACCATTGGATATCATAACCTAATTTTAACCGTTAGGAAACATTTTCTTATCTGGTTCGTCTCATTAACAATTAGGTATTTTTCGTTTGATAATGAATAAACAAATTAATTCAATAATAAGGCAAATAAGCGACGTTCATAATGGTTTAATTTGGGCAGGGACCTCTTATGATAAAAGATTGTCTCAACTTAAAGAAAATAAGCTGTTTGTACGTCCGCTCCCCTCTGTTCACAGTATTGCTGAAATTATTGCACATGTCATTTCCTGGCGGAAGGATACCATCTTAAAATTAAAAACAGGTCGAGGCGAACTCACAGATGACCAACCTGAGAATTGGAGATCAAATGACGAGTTAAAGTCTATTGGCTGGAAGAAGCTCAGGGAAGAAGATAATAGCACCCTTAGTGAATTATTTGAGCTATTACAGGACAAGGATGATACATTTTTGAATGAATTATACTATGACCCAGAATTTGGAGGTAACTTTCCTTATTCTTTTGTACTCGAAGGAATGTTACACCATGACATTTACCATTTAGGACAGATTGGGCTGGTGATAAAACTGCTAAAGGAATGAATCATCTATCAAAACCCCTAATAGAAACTCCCAGGTTAATACTAAGGGAATTCACAGTTGACGATGCCTATGACATATACGAATTAAACGCGGATCCTGAGGTTATAAGATATACAGGCGACCCCCCTTTTGAAACTGTTGAAAATGCGAGGGATTTTCTTAATAACTACAAGGATTATAAAAACAATGGCTTTGGCAGATGGGCGGTAATCAAGAAAGATTCTAGCACCTTTTTAGGGTGGTGCGGACTAAAATCAAATGAGCAGAATTTAATTGATCTCGGGTTTCGTTTTTTTAGGAGAGAATGGAATAAAGGCTATGCCACAGAAGCTGCAAAGGCCTGTCTTGAATATGGGTTTATGGAACTTAATATAAATGAGATCATTGGCAGAGTTGCAATGAAAAATACGGGATCTATAAAAGTTCTGGAAAAACTCGCTATGGAATATTGGAAAAACGATAGCTGCAAGGGCATAGAGAACTCCTTGTACTATAAAATATCTAAAGAACAATATCTAAAGAATAAAAAAACCAGCTTTTAACCTATGGATTCGGACTCTGATTACCTTAAAATAAACAAGGCTTCCTGGAACAGTAAGACGGATACTCACGTTGAATCTGATTTCTATGATGTAAAAGGATTTCTAAATGGAAAGACATCTCTTAATAATATAGAGTTGGATCTCCTTGGTGATCTAAAAGGCAAAAGTATACTGCATTTGCAATGTCATTTCGGACTGGATTCACTTTCCTTAGCCAGGATGGGCGCAAAAGTTACAGGAGTAGATCTCTCTGACCAAGCTATTCAAAGGGCGAGAGAATTAGCTCAGAAAACAAACCTTGACGCCAAATTTGTTAGCTGTGATCTTTATGATCTGCCTAATCACCTAAATAATGAATTTGATATGGTTTTCACTACCTATGGCACTATAGGCTGGCTTCCCGATCTGAACAAATGGGGAGCGGTTGTCTCAAGGTTTTTAAAACCAGGGGGCAGACTAATTTTCGTGGAGTTTCATCCGGTTGTCTGGATGTTCGACGATGAATTTAGCATGATTGCATATAGATATTTTAATTCAGGTCCCATTGTAGAATCCGAAACAGGGACATACGCCAACAGGGACGCAGATATTAATCTGGAATACGTAATGTGGAATCACAGCCTGGGAGAAGTTATAACCAGTCTGGTTAATAATGGAATTGAAGTTACCTCCTTTGAGGAATATGATTATTCACCATATGACTGTTTTAAATTCACTATAGAATCTGAACCGGGTAAGTACAGGATTAAGCATCTCGGAAATAAACTGCCCATGGTGTATGCATTAGAAGGAATAAAAAAGTAATCGGGCAAATAAATTATATATAGTTAACTCATGACAAAATACTTATATGTATTCTTGATTCTGGCCATTGTATCATGTGCAGATAAATCGAAAACTGAATTACCTGAACCTACCGGGAAATATAGTGGTCTCTTCAAAAATGGAAATTTTGAAGATTCAATTGCAATTGATATAGAACGAGATTCTACAAACTGGAAAGTATTTTTTTCGAGCCTTCAACAAAACGCAAATCGCATCCCTTTTAGGGAGGTTGAAGTAAATGGAGATTCAATAAATTTTAAACTCCAGAGTGATTTTCACACGTATTCGTTTAAAAATAAATTTGAAAACAATAATACTGAATTACGTGGAACGCTGGCCGTGGATACAGTTGAAATTCAATACGCACTTTTTAAAACTATGGCCGATGAAAAAGTATTGTCAACTGAGGACATTGGCTATGAATCTACTGGTCTCAAACTGAACGGCACTATCTTTTATCCTGCACCTCGGAAAGACAATAATATGGGTTTAATTATAGTCACTTCTTCAGGCAATTCAGAGAGAAGTGCTTCGCGAGCGGAGGCTCAACTTTTTGCCAAACGAGGTTTTACCACTTTTATTTATGACAAAAGAGGAACAGGAATCTCAGAAGGTAACTGGACAAAGGCCAGTATAGAAGAACTTGCTTCAGACGATATTAATGCTATTAAGCGGTTTTCAGAAAAAATAACTATCCCGCTTAATCGTATAGGTATAAAAGGCAGTAGTCAGGGTGCTACCAAGATCCCATATATTTTAAATGAAATAAAAGAACTTAAGTATGGAATAGCTGTAAGCTGCCCCGGTACTACCTTATTGGAAAGTGATCTTAACTACTGGAAAAACAGAAATACTAAAAATCTGGGTATAAATATTGAGCAGGCAACAAGTTTTGAGCGTAAAGTTTTTGAAACGATTGCAGGAAATATTTCCAAAGAAACTCTGGAGAAAGAGATCAATTTAATCAAATCACAAGATTGGTATAATATGGTATGGATTCCAAAGCTTGATGAGATTGAAATAGATAAAAAACTAAACTTTACCCCTATTCCTTATTTTGAAAAAACTAAACAGCCTGTATTGATTGTTCAGGGGAGTTTAGATGAAATAATTCCTGAAGATAGTCATGAAGTAATTACCGAAGCTCTCAAGAAAGCTCAAAACAAAAATTATGAAATTGTATTACTGCAAGGTGCTTCCCACTCTATGAACGATATCGGGCAAAGTGATTTTCCGTATTGGTCTAAATTACATCCCGAATATGTAGCAACTTTGGAGAATTGGATCAATACTATTTCGGTAACCAATTAAGCCTTCAACAGGGTTCTTTTACATTGTCTAAAAAGTTATATAAATATTGAATTCTAAATTTTGTAAGACCAAAATCCCCCTTATATTTAACGAGTGAACACTTTATTAAATCACTTTCCGTAAACTAATATTAATATTAATCAATAATAGTATTCATATGTCAATGCACCTTAAAAATTACCTAATGCTGGTCATATTACTAGTAATTGGGTTTTATCAAATTAATGCTCAAAATACGAGCGATACCAGGTTAATGAAAAGTCCTGCAATAAGTGAAAATAATATTGCTTTCATTTACGCAGAGGATCTTTGGATAGCCGATAAAAATGGTTCTAACGCCAGGCGCCTAACCATTGATGAGGGGGTAGAATCTAACCCCGTTTTTTCACCGGACGGTTCCATGATTGCATTTAGTGCAGAATATGACGGTAACATAGACGTTTTTGTTGTTTCTTCAAAAGGGGGGCTTCCCAAAAGACTAACATGGCATCCGGTTTGGGATCAGGTGAGAGACTTTACTCCCGATGGCAAAAGTGTGCTTTTCATTTCTCGCAGATCTACCTATACAAACCGGCACGCCAAGCTTTATACGGTATCAATAGAGGGTGGTCAGCCTTCGGAACTTCCTATTCCTCATGCATTTAGCGCGTCCTATTCAGAAGATGGAAAATATATCGCTTACACTCCTTTATACGAAGTATTTAACCAATGGAAAAATTATAGAGGAGGCACACAATCACGTATTTGGATTTACGATACTGAAACACACGATGTTGTTGAGATAGACAAGCCTGCGTCTGGTGGAAACGATACGAATCCTCAATGGATTGGAAACAAGGTGTTTTTCCGAAGTGACCGAAATGGAGAATTTAATTTATTTAGCTTTGAATTAGATTCTAAAGTTGTTACCCAACTTACTAATTATGAGGATTTTCCCGTGATAAGTCTGAATACGAATAAAAATGATTTAATTTATGAGCAAGGGGGATATCTGCATTCATTTAATTCCAATTCCCTCAGCAGTTCAAAAATTACTATCCCCATCGCCACGGATCTGTTAGAACTCAGGCCACGCTATGTTTCCGGGGATAGCTACATACGAAGTGCAGGTATTTCACCTTCCGGTGCAAGGGCAGTATTTGATTATAGAGGAGAAGTCATTACGGTACCTGCCGAAAAAGGTGATGTAGAGAATATTAGTCAAACCCCCGGAGTTCATGAAAAATACCCGCAATGGTCCCCTGATGGAAAACAAATAGCCTATTTTTCTGACGCCTCTGATGAATATAGCCTTCATCTAAAAACTTTGGAAACAGGAGTAATAAAAAAACTCCCTATTCCAGGAGCTGGTTTTTATGCTTACCTGCATTGGTCACCGGATAGTAAGAAATTATGTTTCGTAGATAATGGGCGAAATTTATTCATAGCAGATGCGTCGAGTGGCAAGATTACTAAAATTGGAACAGACATGCTTTATATTCCAGGTTCTTTCAGAGAGCTATTTGGATCCTGGTCTCATGATTCAAAATGGGTATCCTACACTATTATAACGGAAACAAATTTTGAAAGGGCTTATGTATATTCCGTAGCTCAGAATAAATCTTTTGAACTTTCCGATGGTCTTTCCAACGTTAGGGAACCCATCTTTGATCCAAGTGGAAAATATATTTATATGCTTGCCTCCACAGATGCCGGTCCTGTTGTGAACTGGTTTGATCAGTCTAATCAGGATATGGAAATGACGAATTCTATCTACTTGGTAACCCTGCAGAAAGAACTTATTTCACCTTTGGCTAAAGAAAATGACGAAGAAAATAATGAAGACGATGAAAAATCTGAAAAAGATGATGCAGACAAAGATGATAAGAAGGAAAAAGAAACACTACCACCTTTGAAGATAGATTGGAAAGGAATTACCAATAGAATAATTGACCTCCCCATATCTCCGGGTATGTACTCTGGTTTAAGTTGCTCTGAAGAAGGAAAATTATTTTATTTATCACGTAAGCCACATAGCAGTTTTAGTGATCCTCAGTCTCTGAGAATGTACGATTTAAAGGAGCGGGAAGATAAAGAAGTTATGTTAGCCAATTGGTATACTATTGCCGCTTCCGGTAAAAAAATGTTATTCCAAAAAGAGCAAACCTGGGGAATAACAGAAGTGGGCAAACAACCGGAAAATGGATTATTAAGCACAGGCAGCATTAAAGTTAAAATAGATCCCCGACAAGAATGGTCTAATATCTTCAACGAAACCTGGCGTGTAAACAGAGACTATTTTTATGACCCTGGAATGCACGGTTTGGATTGGAATGCCATGAAAGAAAAATATGCACGTTTCCTGCCTGATGTTACATGCAGAAGTGATCTCTACAGAATTATGCAGTGGATGTGCAGTGAGTTAGCCGTGGGGCATCATAGATTTGGCAGTCGTGGTGACCGCATGAATAACCCCGATAAGGTAGGCGGAGGACTGCTTGGGGCAGATTATGAAGTGGTTGACAACAGGTATAGATTTGCAAAAATATACGGAGGTCTGAACTGGACACCAGAACTACGCTCGCCTTTAACAGAACCGGGTGTTAATGTTTCGGAAGGAGAATATTTAATAGCTGTAAATGGTAAAGAAGTCAAGGCAGATCAAAATCTTTATAGTTTCTTTGAGAATACTGAAAATAAAATTGTTGAGCTTACGGTTTCAGCTTCTGCTGATGGTTCTGGTTCTCGAAAAGTGAAGGTAGTTCCTGTAGAAAGTGAACGCTCACTTAGAAACAGGGATTGGGTTGAAGGAAATATTAAAAAAGTAGACAAAGCCACGAATGGCCAGGTAGCCTATGTTTACG
>JABDPH010000005.1 GCA_013042925.1 Eudoraea sp. | reverse complement strand
GAAGCCCTGGAGTATATCCAAAAGGATGAATATGTGGAGGTTACACCTAAATACTTACGTCTTCGCAAAGTATTTCTAAAGGAAGTTGACCGAAAAAGAAATAAGATTACCTAGAATATTGAGTCCGCATCCGGTTTAATCTCTTGGTGCCTCATGTAATGCAGCTGCGGCTGCGCCAACAATCCCTGCCTGGTTTCTTAATTCTGCCGGAATTACAGGAGTTTCAATGGTTATATAATCTTTGTATTGATCAAATTGCTTTGAAGTTCCCCCTCCTAAAATTATCCAGTCCGGTGATATTAAAAGATCTACATATTTCAGGAAAACATTAAAACGTTTCCCCCATTGCTTATAGCTCAGATCTTCCTTTTCTTTTGCTGATGCAGCTGCCCAATCTTCAATTTTTTTATATTTTTTGTAAGGAATCTGTCCTAATTCAAAATTAGGAATCAGTTCACCATTATAAAACGCTCCACTACCTAAGCCGGTCCCAATGGTTATCATTACCACTAAACCTTCTCTGCCTTTCCCAATTCCATAATTCATGGTGGCATACCCTGCAGCGTCCGCATCATTAATAACCGTTACCGGGAGGCCGGTTGCATTAGAAAATAATTCGCGAACATTAACATTCTTCCATTTTTTATGCAAATTCCCTACGGATTTACATACCCCGTGCCTGATAATAGTAGGGAATCCAACGCCAACAGGCCCTTTATGATCAAAGTGCTCAACGATCTTTTTAACCACTTCTGCCATTTCTTTTGGTTTTCTGGAAGGGGGTGTGGGAATGCGGTAACGTTCAGTTAGCATTTCACCAGTTAAAGAGTTCACTAAGGCGCCTTTCATTCCGGAGCCGCCAATATCAATTCCTAATACTACCATTTGTAGTTATTAAATTAGTTTGCAGATTATTTAAATTGGCACTAAAAGTAACGAAAAACTTCATGAGCTTCCATGAAAATTTATTTTAGATATCCTTTCTTATTAAGAAAATCAAAAATAAGTTTGTCTACCTCCGATACCATATTTTTGTCTGAATAGCTAAGCCAAACCATTTCCGAAATTTCAGAATCAGGGCATAGCTCTCCCGTATAATCTCCGGTATAACACCTCATTCTGACCATTAATCCTGGCTGAAGTCCGTGAGCAGGCGCCTCAAAAATCCCTATAAATTTTAATGACGAAGTATCTAAAAGTACCTGCAGTTCCTCTTTCATTTCTCTATAAAGCGTCTGTGCATCAGATTCCCCGGGTTCTCTTTTTCCTCCCGGGATGTAATAGACATCTTTATTGGAACTCTTAGTGCATAAGATTTGATTGTCTTCAATATGAATCCAGGCTAGGACATCCAGAACCTCTTTCGTTGGTTCTATATAGTAGTCTATAGAGTTAAGAGAATGGTTGGGATCTACAATATCCAGTATTTTATCAATTCCATTACCAAAATGGTTTAGAGTGCCCAATACTTTGTTTCGGCCCAGCGCACTGGAGATTGTTTCATCCCTATTTCCAAATTTATAGCCTTCTTTTGTTATCCACAGCGCATTGAGTAAATGTTGCATTAAAACATTACCTAGCTGGTCTATAGATACAGCAATTTTTAATAAATATTCTCCTACGCCCCTGAATCCTTTAGTGAACAGTGAGTGTAAAATGCCATATAAAAATCCGATAGGACCTGTTAGGATTAGTAAAATAAGTGACACTATGAAGAGCAGTGTCCCAACAAAGGGGCTTGATTTTTTATTTGGCTGATTTTCCCGCTTTTTAAAAATCACGATAGAATTGGTTGCTCAACTACTGAGTTAGTGGTTATTTGTATAATACCTTATAAGTATCTGCTGTGTCATTTCCCGTTTGAAAGTGTTCAATTTTCAGGATTTCACCTTTGATTTTTTATTGAGAATTCCAAGTACGAAGAATCCTAAACTCAAACCAACTATAATAAAGGTTAATACCAAAAATAACTGGGAGTGTGTCATTAAATTAAGAAAAGGGAGTAAAATTATAGGAGACAAAAACTGACCCATAAACCAGAAAGTGGTTAACCTTCCAATTTCCTGCCCCCTTATTTGTTCAGGGGCTAATTGCATTACCCAAACGTTTGCATTAGGGATCATAAGGCCCATACCTAAACCGGCCAGTAACATACCTATCATAACCATCCCGAATGAGCCCCCATATGAAATGCTGGCAAATGCCAAAGCCATCAGGAAATAACCAATACCAAAAACCTGTTGGAAGCTAAATCTATCCTTTATCCTGGAGAAAGAAAGAGAAGAAAAAACAGAGAATAACGTACTGGAAGCTATAGCTATTCCTATTAATGTATTCTTTTCTATTCCTATTGATTTTAAATAGAAGGGAATTTGAACAGGAATAATAAAAAACAGAATCCACATGATCATAACATTTACAAAAACAAGCCAGATTATTTTGGGTGATTTTATGGCAGTATCTATGTTTTTTACCACATGTAAAGTTTTTGGTTCTTTTAGGAACATACTTGCCATAGGCAATATTATTACAGGAAATAAATAAAGCAGAAAGGGAATCCTCCATGAAATATCGGCTAATACCCCACCCAAAGTAACAAACAAGATACCTCCAAAAGACATGACAGCAATTTGTATGCCGGCAAATTTTTGCCTGGATTTACCCTGATAATAATCCGCTATCAGCGTTGTGGCAATGGTCATGGTGATCCCAACACAAATACCGAGTAAAGCACGTCCTGCAAGGATCATATAAATATTGTCCAACCAGTAGCCGGAAGTACCCCCGATAGCATAAAGTATCAGGGCAGCGTTTAAGAGTCGTAATCTTCCAAATTTATCAATAAACCTGCCAGCGATTATAGCTGTAAGGGCAATAAAAAGTCCTGGGAAAGACAAGGTTAATTTGACAAGATTTTCTGCATTTGGTAAACCTGAAAATGCTTTCGTCATATCGGGCAATGATGCCGATATGGTAATCATAGACATTATAGTAAGGCTACTTACCAGTAAAAGGGTGAGTTTTACCTGCCAGCTTTCAGTATTCATGTTTGAGGATATTTATAATTAACCCCCGATGGGTAAAAGCCACCGGGGGCATATGTGATATTTGGTTTTTATTGCTAACTGACTTTAGACCATTTTCCCTTTCATAAGTACGGGAAGCATTGCCCTAAAGTTCTCTTTTTTGTTTAAATGTGGAAGAGGCTCCGAAGGTTCCTCCACACCTAAAAACTTACAAAGTGGTCCCCAGCCTTCCCGTACGTCATAAACCAGTAATTTGTCTTCAGGAACACTTGCTTTTACATCCGCTAAATGATCTTCCCAGAATTTTTTGGCAAATTCCTTATCCCCGAAATTTCCCTGCAGTCTTTCAGCAAAAAATACTTTCTTGAACCATTTAATAACCTTAACAACTTTTCGGGCCCTGGCCTTGAATAATAACTTACTTAACATTTTTATCTTTTCACCCGGTGTTTGCGGTCCCGCACGGAATACAGTACTGTCCACACTCTTATACCAGGAATCAAAATCTCGCACTGTGAGGATAACCTTGGCATCGGGGTATCTTTTCATGTGTTCCTTATACCAGGGGTAGCCGGGAAAATCCACTGTGCCGTCATATCC